>JAAWEX010000204.1 GCA_022794495.1 Lawsonibacter sp.
GAGCCTGGCACTGTTCCTGCCGTGCCGGGGCTGGGAATAGAGCCGCCTCTTTTCGCCGGAGGCTTGTCCTTCCCGGAAGCCCGGTGTGGTTCCTGCTGTACCGGATTGGGAAATTTCCATCTTCTGAGATGCCCTGGAAGATGCACTATTAAGGCCAGTGCCCCGGACTGTGCCGCTGGGCCGACCGCCAAATGTCCCGCCGCGGGACGTATCGGTTTTTATATCTGCGCCGCCAATACCGCCGCCTCTGCTGGGATCACTGCCAGTAAAACCTCCGCTCTGCGGTCCATAGAAGCCAATAAAGCCACTGGAGCCGGATTTTCACCTGTCTTACTCTGGCTGCCGCCCATGGCAAAGGCCAGCGGAGCGGTGATGGTAAGCATAGCCAGCACCATATACCGCTCCGCCACCTCCAGCAACAGGGACAACACCATGAAGATCGTGATAAGGTCAAAAACGATGACCAGCAGCCATGAAGCGTTTAGAGCCCCGAAAAAGCCGCTGTCCACCAGATGGACGTTGACCGCATCCGGAACTTCCAGCAGAGCTATCACTTTGCTGGTCAGCCCCAGGACAGTCTCACAGATCTGCGGGCTGGCCAGGAGCAGAAAACCAAACACAAAGGTCCGGGCAAAGAGCAGCTTGGGGTCCTCGCCCTAAAAGCCCAGACCAGAGGCCATGCTCCGCAGAGCCTGGAATACCAGATTGCCCAGCAGCAACGCCCAGCCCACAGCCAAAAGGATTTGCTGTATGTCCCCCATGATGGGAATATGGGTCTTTAAGTAGTCGAAATCCAGACTCATGACGCCTAGAAGGGATGAGGTAAAATAATTCCATATGTCCAGAATCAGGCCGTAGACCCACTCACAAAAGCCTTGAAAGATAAATTCAAGCAGCGTAACCACCCCTTTTTTGCTGCTGTGTATCTTTTTCTGTCATGTCTTTAGGGTGTCAGGGTAGCCAGGCCGCTGAACAGCGGTGTTACATAAGCAATAAAGGCCCCGATCCCGTTAATAATCATCCAAGCGATCCAGATACGTTTGAGCCAGTCCCAGGCTTGATCGACCTTGTGCTGATTGTTGGACAGCTTAGCGCCCACCACGGCCACGGCGGACATCAGGCCAGCCAGGACAGTACTGACACCGGCGATTTTTCCGTACACGTCCACGATGATCCGGTTGGCGGCAGTCCACATATCATCCAGGGCAAAGGCGGGCGTCACCATGCAGGCGCACAGCACGACTGCCACCATCGTCTGGGTGTAATATTTGGAGAGCCGGGAGCCGAGCTGCCCCCAAAAGTTTTGTTTCTTCAAAAAATCCCCCTCCTTTGGGCATAAAAGTAGAGCGGTCCGGCCGCTCATTCCTGCGGGAATTTGTAGTTGATAATCGGTGTGAAAGCTGATATACTGGCTTCCTGGTAATAAAAATGATTTTTGTATGCGATAAGTGCCACTTTATCTTCAGCCGCACTGTTGAGCCGGAGCAGTGTTCCGACTGCGGGAAATACGCTGTCCGTCTGGCGGATGAGGCAGAGAGACTGGAGTATGAAAAACATTTGAATAAAATTTGTACTGGAATGGCGAATAAAGCCAATCCACAGCAACCCTTACAGCGAGCATGGCTCTTGGAGAGGGACTTTAATAACTACTACTCTATAATGCAAGGAGAATATTCAATGTCTCAAGAAGAACGCATATTAGCGCTGAAAAAAAACTAGAACGAAAACACGGTTGTAAACTGAATCCTCCCATATCGTGTGAGGAACTTCAAGCTCTGGAGAATACATACCACTTTACTTTGCCCAAGGATTTCCGTCTATTCCTAACGCTGGTGGGGAACGGCGGCGTTCTGCCCCCCATTACTGATGATTGCGATCAACTGCTTCCTTTTCCTCAAGAAACGGATGCGTTGGATCGGTTGGGACGTCCTTTCGCTTTACAGGACACTTGGATGTGGGAACAGGATCCAGATTTTGACCCCTTTAATGCTGAAGAAGCGGATGAGAGATATATAGGTGCCTACAATGGAAATGGTTTCGTGACGCTGATGGAGGACGAATGCTGCGGCAATGAGACGTGGCTGTTGGTCGTGACAGGCCCTTGTCAAGGAGAGGTATGGACTCGTTCAGAAATGGGCATTCAAAGGTTAAAAGGATGTAGTTTTTTAGACTGGCTGGAACTCCATTTGTCCAAAAAACTGATAAAATATGTTGAAATGTGTATGGACAGGGAGTCTTTTAACCAAGGTGAGCTTGACTCGATTCAGCGATTGAAAAAACCCGCAAAACGGATTACTAAGCATGGATTTCAATGGAATCCACCCACATCCATAACTACAGTGCGCCAGTTTGAATCCGAACACGAAATCCTCCTGCCTAATGAATATGTTCAGTTTATTACTCAGATAGCGAATGGAGGAAAAAGCAATGTGTGGAGTATGTATTCGCTTGAGGATTTTGAGGGCTTAACTGGTCTATCAGAACCGTTTCCCTTTCAAACTAAAGATGATTTGGGAAAGATTCCAATCAACAAATACTGTGATATTTGGGGCGAGAGTGTTTGGGATGATTGGTCCGGATATCTTCCGGATATCAAAATGCCAGAACAAGCACATCAGATTTGGTACAAAAAAGAGTATAGTGTCTTACGTGGTGCTTTGCCTGTAATATTCTTTCAAAATGACCCTCCTCCTTTTCGAGCTGCCTATTCCCAAAACATCCTGATTTTAAATGGAGAATTTCGGGGTGAAGTGTGGGGGCTGTTAAGTCATTGTTATCTTCCCAATGTGTCAAAGGATTTTTTACAATTCATGCAGTTTACTTTGGGTTGAAACTTTGTTTCTCATGTATGAACATATAATTTTATAACTGATTTATTTGGTTGTTTTCCGTCTAGGTATCTCAGTGAAACAGGGGGAGGTACAGTCAAACAGATGGATAACAAAATGAAAACAAGCCACTTGTCAAAGTGAACTGCACCCCATTTGTATGTGTCAAAAGGAACCTCATGAAAAACGAAGCGCAGATCAGGATACTTCTGCTCCAACAATTCTTTTCGACCCGAACCGATGAAGAGCATCCTGTCTCGGTCTCAGACATCCTACAACTTTGAGAAATAAATGGTATCTGAACCAACCGATGGAGCATATAACCCGCAGCAACAGCACTATCAGCAAATCACTATTTGAGCTCCTAAGAAAAAAGTAACCATCTCTGCACCTGGTCCTTCCAACGACCAGGCGCATGAGATGGTCAGAGAAGCAAATGGCAGGGCAACAACATATCCCTTATCAATGATGGAACATATCTTTTTGTGCCATTATTGTCGAACTATGGGGGTATATTACTGTTAGGGTATATTACTGTTAAGTCCTTCCAGCTGCTGATCTGATTGTTTTTAGAAGCTCAGGAACTTTTTCGAGGATGATCTTATTTAGGAAAAAGACAGGCTGTAGGTCTGGTACAGGGCAGCAGATTAGCATCCAATTCTAAATGGTGACGCCCTTGATGTGCTGGGACTTGTCCGCCTCAGAGACCTTAATGAGTTCCAACCCGCCGATGGGGGCATTGTAGAAGGTCAGTGTCTGTGCCTCACCCTCCTTGATCTCAATGGACTTCGGCGTACCGTCCAGCACGAACCCGTCCACTGTGGCGGTTTCTTTCGCGGTAATAACCGTGCCCGGCTTCAAATCAGAGAGTACAATGCGGCCATATTCGTCCGTTTTGTAGATGCCCTTGTGGGGCCAACATAGGCGCCGCTGCTGTCGGTGATCAGGAACTCGACCTCGGACAGGGGCGTCTTTTTGTCGGCACTGGACAGCTTGTGGATGATAAGATTGCCCAGGGGCTTATTGCGGAACTCCAGCGTGACGGTCTGACCGGCTT
>JAAWEX010000163.1 GCA_022794495.1 Lawsonibacter sp.
GCTGTACTCATCGCGCTACACTCCCGGCCCGGCGGCAGACGGTCAGCTTAATCTGTCCGTACCGGTACTCACGCCCTGCCTCATAGGGGGGCTCCAGGGGGGGAATTGTCCATTCCGTCCCGCTTTCGCACACTATTATACCATGTTCCCGCAAAATGTCAAACCTTGTAATCTTTTCTATGCACTGCTCCAAAAGATTTGTCTGATAGGGCGGGTCCAGGAAAATAACATCGAACTTTTCCCCGCAGGCGCGAAGGAAAGCCTGACTCTCCCCCTGCACCACCCGGGCCTGGCCCTCAAACCGGCACAGCTTCACGTTTTCCTTCACCAAGGCGGCCGCCTCCCGGCGCTGGTCCACAAAGGTGCAGTGCTCCGCCCCCCGGGACAGCGCCTCCAGTCCCAGCTGGCCGGTGCCGGCAAACAGGTCCAGCACCCGCCGGCCCTCCAGCTCGAACTGAATGATGTTGAACAGCGACTCCTTCACCTTGTCAGTGGTGGGCCGGGTGTCCATTCCCATAGGCTCCTTCAGCCTTCGGCCCCTGGCGGAACCTGAGATAATGCGCATATTGACCTTCCTTTCCTGTGGAACGGGTTAAAACCACATTGCCGCCCCATCCCGAAATTGCGGGACCGGTCCATTCTGATATGGGTCATAGTGGTTTTCATTGCACCCAAACTCCTTCAAGGCACAAATCCTGCCCTCCTGATCCCATCGGATCAGCGACATGCCTTCAAAGGCCTCCACCGTTCCGCTGTTCATGGTGTTTTTAAAATACCACTCCACCACCGTCTGGCTGTCCGTGTGGAAAAACTGCTTAATATCCCATTGAAGTACTCTGCCCCGGGTGTTCCACTCCTCAAACCAGTGCCGGATGGCCGCAGCCCCCCGGTACTCCGGGCCCCAGCTCTCTGTGTAGACGGCATCAGTGGAAAAAATATCTGAAATACCCAGATCGACTGCTTTCAGCCACATATCAAACCAAAGCTGAATGATCTGTTCTCTCTTTTCTGCCATTTTCTCTCACTCTTCTCCATGGAAATAGTCATACACCGCCTGGGCGGTGTTCTTGGGGACCGCCTCCTGAAGCTGCTCCAGCGAGGCGGCCTTGATCGCCTTCACCGTCTTGAAGTGCTTCAGCAGCTGCTGGCGGCGCTTCTCCCCCACGCCGGGTATTTTGTCCAGAACCGAGGTTTTTACATGTCCCGCCTGAAGCTGGCGGTGGTACTCGATAGCGAAGCGGTGGGTCTCCTCCTGGATCTGCCCGATGAGGGCGAACACCGCCGGGATGGACTGGATGCCAATCTCCAGGCCGTCCGGCCGGACCAGCGCCCTGGTGCGGTGGCGGTCATCCTTCACCATGCCGAAGGCGGGGATATCCAGGTTCAGCTTCTCCAGCACCCGCCGGGCCACCTTTACATGCTCATGGCCTCCGTCAATGAGGAGAAGGTCCGGCTTATCCGAAAACTTCTCGTCCCCGTCCAGATAGCGGCGGAAGCGCCGGGTGAGCACCTGCTCCATAGAGGCGTAGTCGTCGGGGCCCTCCATGTCCTTCAGCTTGAACCGGCGGTAGTCCCGTTTCAGGGGCTTTCCGTCCACATAGACCACCATAGAGGCCACAATGTCGCTGGCCCCCTGGTTGGAAATGTCGTAGGACTCCATCCGCTTGGGCGGACCGTCCAGGCTGAGCATCCTGCCCAAGGCTTCGAGGAGCTTGTTTCGCCGCTCCTCGTGGGTGGTAGCCCGCTCCACCTCCTCCCGGGCGTTCTGATTGGCCATTTTAATCAGGTCCATCTTCGCCCCCCGCTGAGGGGTGACCAGCTCCACCCGGTATCCCACCTGCTCCGACAGCATCCGGGTGAGGGGCACCTGGTCGGGCAGCTCACAGGGAATGAGAATCTGCTTGGGCAGCCGGGTGCGGCCCACATAGTATTCCCGCATCAGCGAGGACAGCACCGTCCCCTCTTCCTCCTCCATAGGTGTCTCCAACAGGTCAAAGTCCTTGGCGGCCAGTTCTCCATCCAAAAAGTGGAGGACCACAAAGCAGCTTTTAGCCGTTCCCCGGAAGAAGCCGGCCACGTCGGTGTCGGCCAGCGAGCCGGCAATCACCTTCTGCCGCTTGCCCAGCAGCTCAATCGCCCGGAGCCGGTCCCGGAGCTGGGCGGCCCGCTCGAACCGCAGCTCCTCCGCCGCCCGCTCCATCTCCTGGGTCAAGTCCTTCTGCACGTCCTTGAATCGGCCCTCCAGCAGGGATACCGCCTGGACGACGGCCTGGCTGTGCTGCTCTTGCAGCTCGTCCCCCCGGCAGTAGCCATCGCACTTGCCCATATGGAAGTTGAGGCAGGGCCGCTCCTTGCCGATATCACGGGGAAACTTCTTGTTGCAGCAGGGCAGCCGCAGGGCGGCCCGCAGCGCGTCGATGATGCCCTGGGTACTGTGCCGGCCGGCGTAGGGGCCAAAGTACCGCGCCCCGTCCTCCGCCGCCTTGGCGGCCAGGGAGAACTTTGGGTAGGCCTCGTTGGACAGCCGGATATAGGGGTATCCCTTGCCGTCCTTTAATAAGATGTTGTACCGGGGCTGGTGCCGCTTGATGAGGGAGCACTCCAGGACCAGGGCCTCAAATTCGCTGTCGGCGATGATCACGTCGAAGTGGTCGATTTGGGACACCATGGCCCGGGTCTTCTCCGTATGGCTGGCAGAATCCTGAAAATACTGGCTCACCCGGTTTTTCAGGGCCTTGGCCTTGCCCACGTAAATCACGGTGCTCTGGGCGTCCTGCATGATGTAGACGCCCGGCTTTAAAGGCAGGCTGTGGGCCTTCTCTTTCAGCTCGTCAAAGGTCATGCGATCTCTCCTCTCTGGGGAAACATCAAAAAAGGCGCCGCGTTGCGGCGCCTTTCATGATTGGGTGTTTACTCGGAGAAATCGGAAGAGATCATCTTGTACAGCGCCTCTACCGCTTCCTTCTCGTCGGGACCATCAGCAATCAGCTTGATAGGAGTGCCCTTCACGATGCCAAGAGACAGAACGCCCAGCAGGCTTTTCGCGTTGACTCTGCGCTCCTCCTTCTCCACCCAGATGGAGCTCTTGAATTCGTTGGCCTTCTGGATGAAAAAAGTAGCGGGCCTTGCGTGGAGACCGACCTGGTTGTTTACGACGGCTTCCTGACTATACATATCGCGTACCTCCGCCCTATTCATTAGGATGTGTGCTTAGCATAGCAGATTTATCCCGGTTTCGTCAATGGACATTTGCACAAATATTACTCCGTTTTTCCCCCGCCTTTACGAAATTAGTTATCATTTTTGTCCCGATTTTCCCCCTGGAATCAGAAAAACCGTTCTTTTCAAAGCTTTTCCATGTTTTTTTGGAACAAAACCACATTTGTTAAAATATGAATATTTCAGGCGGTTCCCCGGTCCTGCCCGCCGCAGACAAGCCAAATTGCCGCCAGGTTTTCCAGGATCATCCAGTTCCTTCCGGCATCTCCCGCTTCAGACGGCCTCTGACCAGCTCCTCATAGCTCCAGGGCAGGTCGTGCTCCGCCTCGCACCGCCCCCGGATATGAGAGAAATCCCAGCCGTGAATATGTGCCGCCGCCTCTTCCCGCTTCCAAATCGCTCTAAGCCGCTCCCGGTCCATAATCTTCTCCTGTAAATTGGATTATTTCAGCTCCGCCACGGTAACTCCGTCCTCCCCCTCGCCGTAGCGGCCGGGGCGGAAGGACTTCACATAGCGGCTGCGCTTGAGATAGGTCCGCACAGCACTTCTCACCGCGCCGGCACCGTCAAGATCGCCATTCTGGACGACAGGCATCAGATACTCTTTTCCGATTACAAAAGACATTTTGCAAATATCAGGGAGACG
>JAAWEX010000164.1 GCA_022794495.1 Lawsonibacter sp.
GCGCTGGATGGAGCAGTCCCGCTCCCCCAGGTGGACCACGTGGCCCTGGGTATCCGCCATAATCTGGAACTCAATATGCCGGGGGTTGACCACCAGCTTTTCCAGATAGAGCTCTCCGTCGCCGAAGCAGGCCACCGCCTCGCTCCGGGCCTCCTGAAAGGCCTTGTCGATATCCTGGGGGCCGTCCGCCTGGCGCATGCCCCGTCCCCCGCCTCCGGCCGAGGCCTTCAGCAGCACGGGGAAGCCCACCTCCTCCGCCAGAGCCTTAGCCTGACGGACATTTTTCAACGCGCCGTCAGAGCCGGGCACCACCGGCACCCCGGCGCTCTGGGCCAGGGTCCGGGCGGCAGACTTGCTGCCCAGCTTCCGGATCACATCTCCGGAAGGGCCGATGTACTTCAGTCCCGCCTGAACGCACCTGTCGGCAAAATCCGGGTTTTCCGACAGGAAGCCGTAGCCGGGGTGGATCGCATCACATTTGCTGGCCAGCGCGGCCGAGAGGATGGCGTCCTGATTCAGATAGCTGTCCGCCGCCCTGGCCGGGCCGATGCAGAGGGCGCGGGTGGCCAGCTGGGCGGCCAGAGAGCTCTCGTCGGCCTGGGAATACACCGCAACCGCCTCGATATCCAGCTCCCGGCAGGCTCGGATGACCCGCAGGGCGATCTCTCCCCGGTTGGCAATCAACACACGCTTCAGCATGGCCTTACACCCTCCGAACGCGGAACAGGGGGGCTCCCACCCCCACCGCCTCGCCATCCCGCACCAGGACCTCCTCCACAACGCAGTCGGCGGGGGCGGGGACCTCGCTCATCATCTTCATGGCCTCAATGAGGCACAGGGTGTCCCCCTTCTTCACCTGGGCCCCGGCCGTAACATAGGGGGGCTCCTCCGGAGCGGGGGCGGCGTAGAACACCCCCACCAGAGGGGCGCTCACCATCTCCCCCTGCTCCTCCGGCTCCTGGGCGGCGGCAGCGGCAGGCTGGGCGGGGGCCGGGGCGCAGGCGGCCGCCGCGATGGGCTGCTCCCGGTGCAGCGACACCCGCTCCCCCTCCTTCTCCCACTCCAGGGCGGTCAGGCCGGAAGCGGCAAAGCGGTCCATCAGGCCGTATAACTCCTGTAATTCCATAGGCAGCCTCCTGGCGGGTTACGCCTGCTTGCTCTTGATGTAGTCCAAAATGTCCTGCACGGTGTGAATCTTCTCCAGGTCCTCGTCCTCGATGCCGGCGCCCAGCTTCTCCTGGAGAGACATGGACAGCTCCACGATCTCCAGGGAATCGGCCTCCAGGTCCTCGATCAGGTTGGTGTCCAGCTTGACGTCCTCAGCGTCGCAGCTCAGGGTCTCCACAATAATATCCCGCACATTTTCAAAGGTAATTTCCATGTTCCTAAACCGTCCTTTCAAGCTCCGCGCCGATGGGCGCGGCCAATACTCAAGTATTTTATCTAAAAATTTTTAAGTAAAATACTTGAGACTCATTATATGGAAAGTCTCGGGATTGTCAAGCAGAATTTTCCACTCCGCCTCTTTTCTCCGTTTTCCACAAATTTTATTCGCCAAATCCCCCCGCTTCTATCTTGCCGGACCGGCGACGCAGGGGATACATCTTGCCTTTTTCCTCCGGGTATGGTAAAATTACCCCGCTGTACACCAAAGAAAATCTCCGTGCCTCCAAGGCAAAACTGAAACAGTCAAAGGTGGTCTGACCATGAGAAAAGCAGGCATCCTGATGCCCATCTCCTCCCTCCCCTCTCCCTGCGGCATCGGCACCCTGGGGGCGGAGGCCCGGAAATTCGCCGATTTTCTGGCCGCTGCCGGCCAGAGCTGCTGGCAGCTGCTGCCCGTGGGCCCCACCAGCTACGGCGACTCCCCCTACCAGTCCTTCTCCTCCTTCGCCGGAAACCCCTACTTCATCGACCTGGACACCCTGGCAGAGGAGGGGCTGCTGGAGCCGGAGGAGTACCAAAATTTGAACTGGGGGGACACCCCGGAATATGTGGACTACGGGCTGATGTACGTCACCCGCTACCCTGTGCTCCACAAGGCCTGCGGCCGGCTCCTGGCCCAGGAGCGGCCCGACTTCGCCGGCTTCTGCCGGGAGCAGCGGGACTGGCTGGAGGACTATGCCCTATTCATGGCTCTGAAGGACAAGCACGGCGGGGAATCCTGGTTCGCGTGGCCCGAGGGGCTGCGTCTGCGCAGGGCCGGCGCCCTGGAGCAGGCCCGAGAGGAGCTGGCCGGAGAGGTGGCCTTCTGGAAGGCGGTTCAGTACCTCTTTTTCCGCCAGTGGCGGGCCTTTAAGACCTATGTCAACCGCCTTGGAATCTCCATCATCGGCGATCTGCCCATCTATGTCTCGGGCGACAGCGCCGACGTGTGGGCCAATCCGGACCAGTTCCAGCTGGACGAGGACGGTCTCCCCACCGAGGTGGCGGGCTGTCCCCCTGACGCCTTCACCGCCGACGGCCAGCTGTGGGGCAATCCCCTCTTCCGCTGGGACCGGATGGCGGAGGAGGGCTACGCCTGGTGGCTGCGGCGCATCGCCTTCCAGTTCCAGCTCTACGACACCCTGCGCATCGACCACTTCCGGGGCTTCGACGCCTACTACGCCATCCCCTACGGAGACAAAACCGCCAAGAATGGCCAGTGGAGGCCCGGTCCCGGCATCGACTTTTTCAAGGCGGTAAACAAGGCCCTTGGCAAAAAGGACATCATCGCCGAGGACCTGGGCTTTCTTACCCCCTCGGTGCGCAGGCTGCTCCGGAGCTCGGGCTACCCCGGCATGAAGGTGCTGGAGTTCGCCTTTGGCAGCCGGGACACAGGCAGCGATTACCTGCCCCACTGCTACCCCCAAAAATGCGTGGTCTATGCCGGCACCCACGATAACGACACCATCCAGGGCTGGATAAAGCACGCTCCCCGGAAAGAGGCGGCCTTCGCCAAGGATTACCTGCGCCTGTCCCGGCGGGAGGGCTATCACTGGGGGATGATGCGCGCAGCCTGGTCCTCTCCCGCCGATCTGGCAGTAATGCAGTTCCAGGACGTGCTTGGCCTGGGCTCCGAGGCCCGGATGAACATCCCCTCCACCCTGGGGAACAACTGGAAGTGGCGCGCCCTGCCCGGCAGCTTCAGCGGGGAGCTGGCCCAGCGGCTGTACCAGGAGATGCGGGTCTACCAGCGCCTGCCCAAGCCTGTCAAAAGGAAAGCAAAGGCATAAAGATTCCCCCCGCTCCGGCCATGCCGGGGCGGGGGGCTTGCTTTTCCGGTTACAGCTGTTCAATCTCCTCCTGGTCCACCACCTTGATCCCTCTGGCGGCCAGGGCGGCGGAGGCCGCGGCATTGTCCGCCACCTTGAAGATGGTGTAGGCGCTGCCAGAGGCCTTGTGGCCCACAAAGACGTACATATACTCCACGTTCACCTGGGCGTCGGTGAGGGCCTGGAGCACCCTGCTCAGCCCGCCGGGCTCGTCGGGGACGGCCACCCCCAGCACATCGCTGATGGAGTGGACATAGCCGGCGTCCTTCAGGGTGGTAGATGCCTTGTACACGTCGTCCACGATGATGCGGGCGATGCCGAAATCGCTGGTCTCGGCCAGGGTGAAGGACCGCATGTCAACGCCCCCCTGGGCCAGCACCCCGGTCATGGCGTAGAGTACGCCGGGCTTGTTCTCAATAAAGACGGAAATCTGCTTGATGCTCATGATTTTTCCTCCTTAAATCTTCCGCTTGTCGATGACGCGGACGGCCTTGCCCTCGCTGCGGACGATGGTCTTGGGGGCCACCAGGGTGACCTTGGCGGCCAGGCCCAGCATGGACCGCAGGCCGTCCACCAGCTCCTTCTGCCG
>JAAWEX010000009.1 GCA_022794495.1 Lawsonibacter sp.
TGGTGACCTCATAGCCCATGCGGGCCAGCTCGCCGGCGCAGGTCAGGCCGGCGGGGCCGGAGCCGATCACCGCCACCTTGTGGCCGTTGCTGGGGACAGCCTCGATCTTTTCGTTGTAGCCCCGGAGGTAGGCCCAGTCGGCTACAAAGCGTTCAATTCGGCCGATGGCGATGGGCTCGCCCTTGATGCCCCGGACGCACTTGCCCTCGCACTGGGTCTCCTGGGGGCAGACACGGCCGGAGATGGAGGGCAGGGCGTTGGCGGCGGAGAGGATCTCATAGGCCCCGTTGATGTCGCCGTCGGCCACCTTGCGCAGGAAATCGGGGATGGGAATGCCCACCGGGCACCCGCTGACACAGGGCTTGTTCAGGCAGCCCAGGCAGCGGTCGGCCTCGTTCATGGCCGCGCCGGTGGAGTAGCCCAAGGCCACCTCTTTAAAATTCTTAACGCGGTTGGCCGGGTCCTGGTCCCCCATCAGGGTTCGTACATTCTGCATATTAGCCATGCATGGCACCTCCTCCCAGGCGGCAGAGATGCTTCTCTCTCGCCTTGGTCTCCTGTTCCAGATAGGTCGCGTTGCGGGCGATGACCTCGTCAAAGTCCACCTTGTGGCCGTCGAAGTCGGGGCCGTCCACACAGGCAAACTTCACCTCGCCGTCCACGGTGAGACGGCAGCAGCCGCACATGCCGGTACCGTCGATCATAATGGGGTTCATGCTCACGGTGGTGGGAATCTCATATTTCTCAGTAAGCTTACAGGCAAACTTCATCATCATCAGGGGGCCGATTGCAAAGACGTGGTCAAACTTGATCCCGCTCTCGATCAGCTTCTCCAGCTTTCCGGTGACAAAGCCGTGGTAGCCGTAGGTGCCGTCGTCGGTGCAGATGTGGAGGTCAGTGCAGGCCTGGGACATCTCCTCCTCCAGGATGACGATGTCCTTGGTCTTAAACCCGCCGATCAGGTCCACCTGGTTTCCGGCCTGGTGCAGGGCGCGGGCCACGGGCAGGGCAATGGCGCAGCCCAGTCCGCCGCCCAGCACGGCCACCCGGCCCAGGTCCTCCACCTCGGTGGGCAGGCCCAGGGGGCCCACAAAATCCTGGAGGCAGTCGCCCTCGTTCAGATCATCCAGCGCCAGGGTGGTGCCGCCGATTTTCTGATAGATTACCGTGACCAGGCCGTCCACCGCGCTGGAGATGGTGAGGGGAATCCGCTCTCCCGCCTCATCCACCCGCAGGATGATAAACTGGCCCGCCTTGGCCTTGGCGGCCACCAGCGGCGCATACACCGAGATTTGAGAAATCTCAGGCGTCAGCGTCTTTTTTGCTGCAATTTCGTACTTCTTCACTGTTTCTCCTCCTGTTAGCGTTCTTTCCTTTTTCCATCGCAGAATATTTGCCAGCGGCTCGCGCCGCACAGATCATAAATTTACCACTTCCTCCAGCGGCTTCCGCCGTAGCGGCGGCGCTTTTTCGCCGCCGCCAGCCAGCGGACCAGGAAAACCGCCAGGGCGATTGCCGCCGCCAGCACCAGCAGGGCCGCTATCCCGATCCAGTTCAGATTTGTCACCAGCTCGAAGGGATTCCAGCTGTGGCTGACATGCTTCCGCCCGTCGGGCTGGGCGTACCGGCTGGGGACGCCCTCCTCCCCAAAGCTCTGGAGGTAGGCGGCCAGGGCGTACCACTCCTTGATCTCGCTGCCGTTCTCGTCCCGAAGGATGCAGGCCTCGAAATCGTTAACAGGGCTGCCGTCGGCCATCTTGGGCTCCAGGGACAGCAGGCCCAGGGACTTGCTTTTCACTGTGCTCAGCATTTGGGCGGAGTACATGCCGGTGACCACCCGGTAGAGCTCGTTGTCGTCGTCAATCTCGCCCAGTCCCCCTCCGAACTCGCTCACACGCACTTCCGTCACCCGGTTGAAGAACATCCGGTGGGTGTTGAAGGAGTAGACCAGCCCCGACGTATACAGCTGAGCGGCGGGCATGAGGGGGGTAACGGAGGCGTCCACCTCGGCGATGGCCTTCAGCTCCCTGCCGGTGAGGTACACCCCCACCAGGGGGAAGCCAGAGGTGCCGTCGCTCCCCACCCCCATAGACAGCACGTCGAAGGCCATGGAGGTGGTGAGCTCCCCTCTTGACAGGGGGGCTCTCAGCACCCCGTCGGCGGTGACGGCGACGGTAAACACGTCGGGGCTGTCCGCCTCCAGGTTTTTCACCGCCCAGCGGAAGGAATCGGCCACCAGCTCCCCCAGGGCGTTGCCCGACTGCACCCCGGAAACCGGGGGGGCCAGGTCGAAATCCGTTCGAGTGAGTGTCTGGTCATAGGTCATGCCGTAGCGGCCCAGGTAGGTCCCGCCCACCTGCCGCTTCCAGCTCTCGATCAGCAGGCTGATCTCCCGGTCATCCGGGATGCTCTCATCAATGGTGGTCAGATGGTAGTCGGCGAGGGTCTTCTCCCCATTTTCCGACCAGGTCAGGGTGATGGACCCCAGGTTCCGGCAGTAGGGCCCGGCGGAGACGATATAGGTGTCTCCCACCACAAGGGGCTCGGTCAGGGTGCTGTGGGTGTGGCCCGAGACGATGAGGTCGATGCCCGGCACCTTTTCGGCCAGCCGCTCATCCTCAGACAGCTTCTTTTTCTCATTGGTCCCCGCGTGGGACAGGCAGATGATGAATTGGGCCCCCTGCTCCTTCAGCGCGTTCACACACCGCTGGGCGCTGGCCGCCATGTCCTCCAGCACAAAGCCGGAGGACGGGGCGCAGGCGTGGGAGTCCTCTCCCATCAGACCGAAGATGCCGTAGGTGATTCCGCCCCGCTCCAGGAGCATGTAGTCCCGAACACCGTAGGCCGCCATAGCCCGCTGAACGTCCAGCTTATCCGGGCTGTCGGCGGCGGGCTTGTAGTTCGCCATCAGCAGGGCGGGCGCCCTGTCCCCGCTGCTCACCACCGCATTGAGCATCGAGGCGAAGCCGGAGGCGGTGTGGTCAAACTCGTGGTTGCCCACGGCAGCGGCGTCATAGCCCAAAGCCCCCATGGTGCGCAGCTCCGCCCCCTGGGTGGTGTACAGCGTCTGAATCAGGGAGCCGATGGAGAAGTCCCCCCCATCCACGGTGAGGGCGTCCGGATGTCGGGCCCGCTCCCGGTCCAGGGCGGTTTTCAGCCGGGCGTAGCCCCCCGACTCTCCCCCCGCCCCGTCGGCCTGGGGCAGAAAGTGGGAGTGGAGGTCGTGGGTAAAAAGCACTGTGGCAGTGTAGTCCTGGGGCGAGGCCGCCCAGGCGGGTAAAATCAAGCACAGCAGGACAAATGCCAGCAAAAAAGCGGAAATACGGTGGGTGCGCTTCATCAGAATCTCCATTTCATCAAAGTGTTCCATTTTTCTCGGAAGCTCGCTCGTTCCAAACGGCAATCAGCTTTTTACAGCCGGCGCAGTACCAGCACCCGTCCAATTCTCCCGGTTTGATGGAGTCCTTGCTGCCAAAGAAGAGCTTCGCCATATATTTCAGCTCAGAGTCCTCTGTCTTTCTGGGATATAAGGTGGGGCCCGCCCCAGGTTTCATAACCGCTTCCCCGGTCACCATTTCCTTCCCGCAGATCGGGCAATTCATAAAATACCTCCGTCATCGAATCACATCGAACTGTACCGGGTGGTAGAACAGCTTCTGGACCTGCTCCGGGTCCCGGGTCTGCCCCAGGGCCCACATCAGCTTGGCGGTAGCGGCCTCCAAGGTCATGTTGTAGGCCTCCAGCAGCGGAAAGCGCTCCTTCACCTGCTGGCCCACCTGGTAAACCGACATGTCGCTGCCCTCGTAGGGCACCTGGGTCATAACCACAATGGTCTTTCCGGCGGACAGCCACTCCTCCATAGCGTGGGCCAGGGGGCCGCTTCCTCCGCCGGGCAGGCCTCCCACCCCGAAGGACTGGAGAATCACCGCCTGATAGCTGTCTCGCAGCAGCCGGAGGGCCTCCGCCCCCATGCCGGGGATGAGGGTGAGCAGCAGCACACGCTCCTCCAGCCTGTTGTAGAAGGTGGGCTCCGCCCCATAGGCGTAGGGCCTGGGGGCCAGGTAGCGGATGAGCTTTTTGTCCCGGATCACCGCCCGTTCCGGATAGTCCACGCAGGAGAAGGCGTTAAAGCTCTTGCTTCGCTCCTTCCGGGCCCGCGTGCCTAAAATCACCTTGCCGTCAAACACCAGGCTGACGTCGTGGGACGCCCGGTCAGCGGCATAGAGAAAGCTGTCGTACAGATTTCTTCGGGCATCGGTGTCATTGAGGGCGATGGACTTCTGAGAGCCGGTGATAACAATGGGCTTGGGGGAATCCTGAATCAGGTAGGACAGGGCGGCGGCAGTATAGGCCATGGTGTCGGTGCCGTGGGTGACCACAAATCCGTCGTAGTCGGCGTACCGCGCCTGGATGGCGGAAGCGATCTCCAGCCAGTGGGCCGGGCCGATGTTGGTGCTGTCCAGATTCATCAGCTGAACGGCCTCCACCCGGCACAGCTCCCCCACCGCCGGGACATGGCTCAAAATTTCTTCTGAGGTGATGGCTGGGCTAAGGCCCTGCCCGCTCTCCATCGAGGCGATGGTGCCGCCGGTAGCCAGCATCAGGATACGCTTCATCTCCGTCCCCCTCTCCCCGGGCCGGCCAAAGGACCGGTTATTTGCTTACAGACACTGCAAATATTTCCCATACAACGTCATAGACAGCTCGTTTCCAACCCGGTGGACCTGCTCCTCCGTGACCCACCCCTCGTAGAGGGCCAGCTCCTCCAGGCAGCCCACATACCGGCCGGTGGTGTCCTGAATCCGCTTAATGGTCTGTCCCGCGTCCAGCAGGCTGTCGGCAGTGCCGGCGTCCAGCCAGGTGAAATTTTTCTCCAGCGGAATCACCTGAAGCTGTCCACGGCGGAGATACTCCAAATTCACATCGGTAATCTCCAGCTCCCCGCGGGCTGAGGGCTTCAGATGGTTTGCAATCTCCATCACCTGGTGGTCGTAGAAATACAGACCCGGGATGATGTAGTTGGACTTGGGGTAGCGGGGCTTCTCTTCGATGGAGATCGCCTTGCCGGCCTGGTCAAATTCCACCACGCCAAAGGGGCGGGGGTCCTCCACCCAGTAGCCGAAGACGGTGGAGCCCCGGTCGTTGGCGGCGGCCCGCTTCAGGGTTGCCGCCAGGGTGGGGGCGTAAAAAATATTATCCCCCAGCACCAGACAGACCCGGTCTCCCCCCACAAACTTCTGTCCGATGAGCAGGGCGTCGGCAATGCCACGGGCCACCGGCTGTTCCGCATATGCGATGTGCAGGCCATACTGTTCCCCGTTCCCCAGCAGGGCGTGGAAGGTGGCCGTCTCCCCCGGCGGGACGATAATCATAATCTCTGAAATGCCAGCCTGCATCAAAATGGCGATAGGGTAGTAGATCAGCGGCTTGTCATATACTGGAAGCAGGGGCTTGCACACCGGCTTGGTCATCGGATACAGCCGGGTCCCCTTCCCTGCGGCTAAGACAATTCCTTTCATGTCGCCCTCCTGGCTTTCTTTTTTCGGCAGTATAACGATCGGGGTATTATATCAATATTTTAACACAAAATACACTCCTTTTCAAGGCAAAGCTATTTCCAAGAATCACAACCGGCGGGGGCAAAAACCCCCGCCGGTTGTCTGATTTATCAAATTGCGGTGTCAGATTTCCCTTTAGGCCACCGCGCTTTTCTTCGCGGCCATCCGCTGGAGCACAATGATAGCGCCCACAACCACCAGACCAATCACATCTGTGAGGTTGCCGGGGACCATCATGCACAGGCCGCCGGCGGCAATCAGAACGCGGAACAGCGGGTTCATGGGCTTGTACAGATAGCCGTTCAGCGCCGCCGCCACACCGAACAGACCTGCCAGAGAGGTAACGACAATCAAGGTCGCCTGAACGGCCTTCATCGCCACAGACAGGCCCGGCTCAAACTGGAAGAGCATGGCGGGGTTCAACGCGAAGATATAGGGCACCACAAAGGCGGCAATAGCCAGCTTGGTGGCGTTGAAGGCCGTCTTCATAGGCGGGGACTTGGCGATGGCGGAGCCGGCGTAGGCGGCCAGGGCCACGGGAGGGGTGATATCGGCCACGATGCCGAAGTAGAACACGAAAAAGTGGGCACAGATCATGGGGATGCCGATCTGGTCGCTCGTCAGAATGGGCGCGCAGGTGGCGGCCATGATGCAGTAGTTGGCGGTAGTGGGCACGCCCATGCCCAGCACGATGCAGCAGAGCATAGTGAGGAACAGGGCGACAATGGCCACGCCGCCGGAGACGGACAGGATGGCCCGCAGCAGGTCGCTGGCCAGGCCGGTGGAGGTGACGCAGCCGGCCACAATACCGGCCATGGAGCAGGCGGCAGCTACAGAGATGGTCCCCTTGGCGCCCGCCTCCATGGCGTCCAGCACCTTCATAAAGCTGATATTGTCAGAGGGGTCCTGAATCCCCAGGGCTTTGTTGACAAAGATATTGATGACGCCCACCACAATGGCGATCATAATGGCGATAGCGGCGGAGTAGGCCATGCTCCGGGTACTGGTAGAGACCAGAGCCACCAGCACGATCAGGGGCAGCAGCAGGTACATCTTGGGAGCCAGCTCCTTGAACTTGGGCAGCTGGTCTCTGGGGATACCCTTCAGCCCCAGCTTCTTGGCCTCCAGATGGACCGCAATAAAGATGCCCGCAAAATACAGGAAGGCGGGCAGGATCGCCAGTACCACGATGGTCTGATAGGTGTAGCCCGTGGTCTCCGCCATAATGAAGGCGGCGGCGCCCATGATGGGGGGCATGATCTGGCCGCCAGTAGAGGCCGCGGCCTCTACCGCCCCGGCGAACTCGCCCTTGTAGCCCGTCTTCTTCATCATGGGGATGGTGACGGAGCCAGTGGTCACGGTATTGCCCACAGAGGAGCCGGACACCATGCCGCACAGTGCGGACGAGATGACCGCCACCTTGGCCGGGCCGCCGGAGGAAGAGCCGGCCACGCTGTTGGCCAGACTGATAAAGAAGTTGGAAATTCCGGTGCGCTCCAAAAACGCGCCGAAAATAATAAACATGACAATAAATTTCTGACAGGCGGAGACAGGAGTGCCAATCACTCCGTTGGTAGTGTAGAACAAGTCAAACAGCGCCTTGCCGATGCGGATATTCGCCCCAAACAGGGTATACAGAATCAGAATGCCCGCCACACACAGGATAGGCAGGCCCACGCTGCGCCGGCACAGCTCTACCATAGCTAAAATGCCGATGACAGCAAAGCCCAGGAGCATGGGGTCGTTGGTCACAACGGCGTAGTCGGTCAGGGCGATCTTTTCCGCGTTGAAGGCGAAGTAGAAGAAGGGGATGCAGCCCACGATCATGATAATGACGTCGTACCAGGGCATGCTGTTTACTTTTACGCTCCCCTTCTTGATGGGGAAATTCAGATAGCCGATGATAATGATGCCGCCCAGGAAGGTGCACAGACGGAACTCAGCCTGATCCTTGTTAAACAGGGTCAGGTACATACAGAACATGGAGAACGCGATCATAATGAATTTGACAATCCACATGGGCGTGCCTTCCCAGACGCGGACGTTGGACTCCCGGTCATACTTTTTCATGACCTCGTCTACATCGGCGGCGGTTCCAACCTCCTGGGAATCCACCGCAGCTTCGCTGACGGGGGGCGGCGTCTCCTTCTCTTTTTTCCAAAAACTCACGCTCTGCTCTCCTTTCATCACTCGAATATGCTTCGGACTGCGGTGGAGCGAATCCACCGCAGTCCGATGGCTGCTAAACTATTTTATTTGGTGGGGACGGTGAGGCCCTTCTCGGTGAAATACTTGGCAGCGCCGGGGTGATAGGGCACGGCAGTAATGCTGGCGGCAAAGTCCAGGTCCAGCTCGTTCTTCTTATCGTGGCCCAGGGTGTCGATGCTGTCGAAGATGCCGGCGACCACATTGTAGATGTCGTCGTCCTTGCAGTCGTCCCGGGCGATGATGACGGCGCCCACGGCCACAGTGGTGGCGTCCTTATCCATGCTGTAGGCGCTGGCGGGGATGACGTTCTTGCTGTAGTAGGGAGAGGAAGCGACCAGCTTCTCGATGTGCTCGTCGTCCAGCTCCACCAGGTAGACGTCGCGGCTGGCAGACAGGGACAGGATGGCGTTGGTGGGGGCGCCGGACACCACGAAGGCGGCGTCGATCTTGCCGTCGGACAGCGCGTCGGCGCTGTCGCCGAAGCCCTGATAGGTGGGCTTGATGTCTTTTTCCACGTCCAGGTCGTAAGCGGCCAGCACGTCAACGGCATTGAAGTACACGCCGGAGCCGGACTCGCCCACAGAGACGTTCTTGCCCTTCAGGTCGGCCACAGACTTAATGCTGGGGTCCAGGGTGACGATCTGGACCTGCTCCATGTACAGGGCGGCCACGGTGGAGAAGCTCTCTACCTTCTTTTCAAACAGGCGCTCGCCGTTGTAGGCGTAAGCCATAACGTCGGACTGGACAAAGCCCAGCTGAGCGTCCTTGACGTCCATGGCCTCAATGTTGGCTTTGGAGCCCTTGCCCACGATAGCAGTAACGGTGGTCTTTGTCTTGTCGCTGATCTGACCGGCAAGAACAGTGCCAAAGCCGTAGTAGGTGCCCTGATCGCCGCCGGTGATGAAGGTCAGCTTACTGCCGCCGCAGGCGGTCAGCGCCACGCTCATCGTCATAACCAGAGCAAGAGCCAATGCAAGTTTTTTCTTCATATTCTTTCCTCCATTTTTCAGTTTGGCTTGCGCTCCCTAAAATGGGAGCGCAAAAGCCCGGTCGGGCTTTTGCCTACAGATTGCCGCAAGTCTTTCCCTCTTGCGGGATTTATTATAGTACATCTTCACCAAAAATGCAAGATGCTTTTTCTCCAGCCGTTCACACATATGCAATTATTTCTAATATTTGTTACGATTTTTCTATAATCATTTAAATCTCTCTCTTTTCTCGCCTTTTTCTTTTTCTTTTCTCTTATAGTACCCATCCTTCCATGCCGGCCTGAAGCTTCTCCAGCGCTTTCTTTTCAATGCGGGATACATAAGAGCGGCTGATACCGCACTGAGAGGCAATCTCCCGCTGTGTGCGCGGGGGATCATTGTCCAGGCCATAGCGCAGTGTGATAATCATTCTTTCCCGGGGGGTCAGACAAGTCTGAACGCACTGCCGAACCTTTACACAGGCGTCTCGAGTGTCCAGTTCCTCCAACATGTTGTCATCCACCGCAATCACGTCCATCAGTGACAGCGTCCCCCCATCCCCCGCCGCCTCTAAAGTTTCTGTTAGAGATACTTCCCCCTGAAGCTTGCGCTGGGAGCGAAAATACATAAGGATTTCATTTTCAATGCACCGGCTTGCATAAGTGGCAAGCCGGACGTTTTTGTCCGCCTTAAAGGTGGATATCCCCTTTATCAGTCCAATGGTACCGATAGAGATTAGGTCGTCCTGGTCTCCCGTCTGGGCGTAATACTTCTTAACAATATGGGCCACCAGGCGCAGGTTGTGCTCCACCAGAATATTCCTGGCCTCCAGGTCACCCTGGGCGCACCGCTCCAGATACTCCTTTTCCTCCGCCGCCTTCAACGGTCTGGGGAACGATCCGCCGCCGCTGGACAGACGCAGCGTAAAAAACAGGCTGTTCATCATTAGGTAAATCACAGGCGATAGCATATTTAACACCTCCGCTCTACCCTATTCCCCTCCAGCCCGTCCCTATACCCATTGACACGCTTGAAAACAATCACAGTCTGCCCATCATCACAGGCAGAACAGATATTTCTCATGGGGCAAATGCTGAATTTATGTAGCAATTCAGACAAAACAGCGCCGCAGAACCTTCATTCTGCGGCGCTGCTTCTAATTTACTCCTGGGGCTTCATTTTTCGGATGTGGACCTCAGGAACCGCTACGGTGTCGTAGCGAATCTCCTCCTGGTCCTCTTCCAGCTCTTCCGTCTCCGGCATCTCTCCGGTAAGCACCTCGGGGACCGCCAGTTCATCGGCGCGGAATTTCAGCTTTGGATCGTTTTCATGGCTCATGTCGCTTCCTCCTTACAGAAGGTTGATAAAGAAGGTAATGGTAATGCTGTTGATAAAGTCAGCAAACATACTGCCCACGATGGGCACCAGGATATAGGCCTTGACAGAGGGGACAAACCGGTCGGTGAGCGCCTGCATGTTGGCCATGGCGTTAGGTGTGGCGCCCATACCGAAGCCGCAGCTGCCCGCTGCCAAAACGGCGGCATCGTAGTTCCGGCCCATCACGTTGAACACCACGAAATAGGCGAACAGGAACATCAGCACAACCTGCACCACCAGCAGGACAATCAGAGGCACAGCCAGAGCGGCCAGCTGCCACAGCTTCAGCGTAATCATTGCGATGCCCAGGAACAGGGACAGGCAGATACCGCCGATATCGTTAATTTCCCCCATCGGGACCTCAAACTTACCTGTAAATTCGCTGAAATTCCGCATAATGGCGGCCACAATCATAGCGCCGATGTATACAGGGAAGTTCATGGTGGTCACTGTAGTCAGCGCCCAGGAGACAACCGTCCCCACGCCCATAGCGATGGCGATCTGGTAGGCGGCGGGAGCATAGCCCCGGACGGAGCGGTGGTGCTTCTGCTCATCCTCTACCAGGGACGCATCGTCCACAGGGATGGCGGTTTTCAGCAAATCGTGCTTCAAAATCAGCCGGCGGCCCAAAGGTCCTCCCATCAGGGAGCCGCCGATCAGGCCGAAGGTGGCCGCCGCGGTACACAAGGTGGTGGCTCCTTCCAGGCCCAGTGCCTCCAGATCAGGTCCGAACGCCCCCGCCGTGCCGTGTCCGCCCACCATGGGAATGGAGCCGGTGCACATGCCGAAGGCCCGTTCCACCCCCAGCATCGGGGAGAGGCCCACCGCCACAGCGTTCTGCATAATAATCAGCGTTGTAACGCAGGCCAGGAAGATCACCAGGCTGATACCGCCGCTCTTCAACACCTTCAGATTGGCCTGGAAGCCCACGGAGGTGAAGAATATAATCATACAGACGTTTTTCAGCGTCTCGTCAAAGCTCATCTCCATTATGCCCGCCACATACAGCACACAGGCCAGAATGGCAAAGATCAGGCCGCCAACCACCGGCGATGGGATGCAGAAGGTCTCCAGTACCTTGACCCGCTTTTTCAGCCAGGTGCCCAGGAAGAGGATCACCACGGCGACAGCCAGGGTCTGATACATATCCAGGGAGACATGGAGCGGGAAGGTCAGTCCGCCCTCCTCAGGCGCCCAGACCTCCACCTCGATTCCCTGACCGCCATAATAGCCCGCCGCCCCCGGATGGAAGGGAACAGGGACGGACTGGACCGCGCCGGCGGGGTCCAGGGTGGCATCCATGGCGATGGACTCCTGTACCGCGGCATTATTGTCAAACAGCGTTGCGGTAATCTGCTGCACAACGGCGGTGTCCAAGGAGTTGCCGGCCACCAGCACCGCCCGAACACCCAGTGTGGTCACATCCTGGGTCTGGCCCCGGTAGATCCCCGCCGGAATGACGCAGGGCGTGTAGCAGCTGTAGAGGCTGGTCAGCTGCTCCACAGCGCGCTGATCAAGGGACAGCAGCTGGATATCCATCCTCTCCGCCAGCTGGGCCACCGCGTCAGTGGGCGCGCCGGCGGTGCAGAAGAAGGCGTCGATCTCCCCCCGCTCCATGGCGGCGGCGGAGTCGGCAAAGGACAGGCGGCTGATCTCCAGCTTGGCGAAGGTCAGGCCGTTGGCCATCAGAATCTGCTCAGCGTTCCGGGTGACGCCCGACTCGTCCGCGCCCACCGACACCCGCTTTCCAGCCAGGTCCGCAATAGACGTGATTCCAGAGGACTTGGTGGTTACGATCTGACAGGCCTCGGTATACAGACCGGCCACGGCGCTGTAATTAATCTCGCCCGCCTCCGCCGCGTACTGCAAGGTATCGCTCTGCACAATGGCCAGGTCCAGCAGGCCGCCCTGGAGCAGGCGCAGGTTGGCCTCGGATCCGGTGGTTGGCTTGACCTCTACGCCCTGTCCGGCTGCCGTTTCCAGGTGGGGCGCCAGGGCGCTGCCATAGGCAAAATATGTACCCCCTGTGCCGCCTGTGCCGAAGCGCAGGCCGTCCGCCTTTTTGCTGCACCCGCTTAGACTGGCCAGCAGCAGGGCAGCCGGAAGTATTGCCGCAAAAATTCGTCGCAATTTCATAGGTTTTCCTCCCTGTGAAGTAATATTACATACCTATGATACCTCATCCGGCATTTTTGTCAATCTCTTCCCATCTGTTTTTCTAAAATTGTCAATTTTCCACAAGTGGAGGTCAACTGGAGCATATCCCTCATCCCGCGTCCTGCACCTGCTGCTCAATCAGCGCCAGGTTATTTCGCAGCCGCTGGTTCTCCGGCTCCAGCTCCACCGCCTGGCGGACCTCCGACAGCGCCTCCGCCCAAGCCCCCATGTTGTAGAAGGCCATCGACCGCAGATCGTGGGGCAGGCTGCCCCAGGCGGCCGCCTCGCAGATATAGCTCCGGGGCCGGACCGTGATGGCCAGGGCGCAAGCGGTGAAATAGAGCACCCCTTCCCACTCTCCGCGCTCATAGAGCATCATGGCCAGGTCCATATAGGGCTCCCGGAGGTGGGGCGCCTCGGTAATGGCCCGGAGATACCAGTCCCTGGCCTGGCCCGCCTCCCCCTTCTCCCAATAGGACCGGGCGATATACCGCATCGAGGCGGCCCGCTCGTCCCGCCAGACGGCGGTGGGCATGGCCAGATGCTTTTTCAGGGTACAGATACAGTCGTCCCAGCGGCCCCGGTACATATACTCCCGGCCCAGGTAGTGGACATTGCGGTCGTCCTCCGGCTCCTCCTGGACAGACAGCTCCAGCAGCGGCAGATACTGCCCCCTGGATTTGACCGGGTCCGGGTGGTGGTCCAGCTGGACCCCCTCCGCCGTCACCATCGGGCCGGGGCTCCCCTCCCCTACCCACTTCAGCACCTCGTGGACCGGGTGGACCCACTGGTAGCCGTGGCGGGCGTGAATCTTTTCATACCAGAACACCACTCCCTCGGAGCCGTCAGGATTGAAGGACCAGGTATATCGGTAGGTGGCCTGGCCCGCCCCTGGCACCCACACCTTTTCCAGTGCCTCCCGCCAGCCGGGATGGAGGACCTCGTCCAGATCAGTGCAGACGCAGATATCCGCGTCCTCCGGCGCCAGCTCCAGAGAACGGTTCCGGGCGGTGTCAAACCGCCAGGGGGAGATTGTCTCTACCGTCACCTGAGCCCCTCGCGCCCGCAGCCTCTCCACCGTGCTGTCCTCAGAGCCGGTGTCCAGCACCACCACCTGGTCCGCCTCCAGCATGGAGTCCATCCAGCGGTCTACAAACTGTTCCTCATTTTTACAGATGGTATAGACGCAAACCTTGTAGCTTCCCATAATAACCTCCTTGAAAAGAGCCGGCGCTCCCAGAGCGGGAACGCCGGCTGATTTTGACTGGCTCCAGAATCAGGTAGCAATCACGCCGGCAGTCCTCAGCGAGGCCAGCAGCTCATTGATCTTGGCCACGAGCTCCGGGGTTCCAGCGCCCGGGTCCTCATCCGCCACCGCAGGGCCGGGGGTGATGGCAGGGCCGGCAGGGCCAGTGGGACCGGCGGGACCAGCGGGACCCTGAGCGCCGGTTGCGCCTGTCGCGCCCGCAGCGCCGGCAGGGCCAGTAGGACCGGCAGGACCAGTGGGACCCTGAGCGCCCGTAGCACCCGTCGCGCCTGTCGCACCGGCAGGGCCGGTGGGGCCGGCAGGACCAGCGGGACCCTGAGCGCCAGCAGCGCCCGTCGCACCTGTCGCGCCGGCAGGGCCAGTGGGGCCGGCAGGACCAGCGGGACCCTGAGCGCCGGTTGCGCCCGTCGCACCCACAGCGCCGGCAGGGCCGGTAGGACCGGCAGGACCAGCGGGGCCCTGAGCTCCGGTTGCGCCTGTCGCGCCCGCAGCGCCGGCAGGGCCGGTAGGACCGGCAGGACCAGCGGGGCCCTGAGCTCCGGTTGCGCCTGTCGCACCCACAGCGCCGGCAGGGCCGGTAGGACCGGCAGGACCAGCGGGGCCCTGAGCTCCGGTTGCGCCTGTCGCACCCGCAGCGCCGACAGGGCCAGTGGGGCCGGCAGGACCGGCGGGACCCTGAGCGCCGGTTGCGCCTGTCGCGCCCGTAGCACCGGTAGCGCCAGTGGCTCCAGTCGCGCCGGCAGGACCGGGGACGCCCTGGGGGCCAGTCGGACCGGTGGCGCCTACAGGGCCTGGATAACCTTGGGGTCCAGTTGGCCCCATCGGTCCGGTTGGGCCGACTCCAGGGTAAGGCGGGAAGGGCCCAGGCCCTGAACACGGAGGTACTGGTGGCAGCACAGGGCTGGGACAGCCGCAGTCGCAGCCCGTATTGCAGCTGCAATCACACCCGGTATTGCAGCCGCAGCCGGTATCACAGCCGCAGCCGGTATCACAGCCGCAGCTGCTGCCGCAGCCGCAGCCAGTACCGCAGCCGGTATTGCAGCCGGTGCCGCAGCCGGTATTGCACCCACAGCTTGAGCAGCTGTTCAGGTGGGCCACTACCCCATCCCGACTGCTCTGCTCCCAGTCAGAAGCATAATATCGTCTCATAACGCGCTCCTTCTTACTTCAAGTAATGGATGTGGCTATGCCACATACCATACTATGATTGCCGCCGCCATCGGTGCGAAGGCCTTTACAGCGGCAGCTTTTTCTTTTATAATAGGAGCGTAAGGAGGCGCATCCCATTGAATACCATCCACATCCCTACCATGCTCTTTTGGGAAAACGGAAACAGCTGGTACGGCAGCCAGGGCCGCGCCCGGTTCTTCATCAAGCCGGAGACCCCCGAAGGGGCTGATCAGCCCCAGCTCTCCGTCCAATTCTGGAAGGGGCCGCTGGCTATGGACCAGAGCGAAATGATCGCCCAGGCCGCCTTTCCCATCAGTGAGGAGGGCCTGGCTCAGACCGCCGCCTGGCTGGAGAAACAGTCCGCCCAGCTGAACTAAAAAAGCGCTTCGTGATCCGAAACAGGATACGAAGCGCTTTTTACTGTCTTGATCGGTCAAATTGGAACGCGCAGCGGGCAGTCGGACAGGGATACCCGCTCCGCCAGCCGGCGCAGCCCGTTGTCCCGCAGATAATCCTGAAAAATCGCCGCAGACTGGGTGGAATCCGGCCCGATGATGATTTCCGTCACCAGGTCCTCCAGGCCAACTCCCGCCTCCTTACACATGGCCATCAGGTCCAGGGGATAATATTTTTTGATGCGCTCCTTGGTTACATGGTAACACGGCTCTACGTTGAGGCCGCCCTTCTCAAAGGGGGAGACCACCAGCCGCATTTCATACTCCGAGGAGAACGAGGGGTGCTTGAAGGACACCGAGCAGGCCCAGGCCTCACACATGGCCCGTCTGATTTCCGGGTCCTCGCCGGACAGCGCTCCGCCGCCCTGAATCAGCCGGCAGAACTCCTCCACCATGGGGTGACCGGCCATGTCGTTCTGGTAAAAGACCGCCTGTAGGGACAGGGGGCCCTTGGCCATCCTCTGAAGCAGCTCCCGCTGAAAGGCGATGCACACCCCCCTGCCCCGGTTTCCGTAGCGCTCCCACTGGGCGGCGTCATCCCGGTGGAAGGAGAAGCAGGCGGCAAAGGCGGAGTACTCCCGCTTCATCTCCTCCTGAAACAGCTCTTTGACCCGGCCGGCCCGCTGGCCGTCTCCGGCCTGCTCCAGCCGCTCCACCACCGCGCTGCAAAGGCGGCTCATAAAATGGCGCATCTCCGCCGAGTCATTCATCCGCAGAACATTGTTGACCCGGAGCTGTGCGCTGCGAAGGATGCCGTCCAGCGCCTGAAAGTCGGTATAGTGATATAGTATCTTTTTGTCGTTTCGCGCCATTGTCCGCCCCTGTTCCCGGCGGCTGGCTCCAACCGTTCACCGCCGCTTTATCCTCGATCCGCTTCTGTCAAACTGTCAGCCCTGCTCCAGAAGTCTGACGACCTCCTCATACTCCGGCATGGAGCGGATGGCCCCCTTTCGGGTGGTCACCAGGTAGGCCGCCGTATTGGCAAAGCGAAGCATAGCTGTCAAATTTTCCTCTGTCAGTCCGTCCAGCCCATGCTCCAGCACATAGTTCAGCACACAGCCGCAGAAGGTGTCTCCGGCTCCGGTGGTCTCAATCGTTCCCCCCAGCTTGCAGGCGGGGACAAACACCCGGCAGTCCCCATAGTAGGAGTAGCTGCCGTCAGCCCCGGCGGTGACGTTGAACAGCCGGATATTGGGGTATTTCTCCCGGAGGATAGCGGCCCCCTTGTCAAAGTCTTTCTCGCCGGTCATAAACTCCAGCTCGTTGTCGGCAATCTTCAAAATGCTGCACTGGGCCAAGCCGCAGCTGATCTGTTCCCTCGCGTCCTCCAGGCTGCCCCACAGGGGCGGGCGGAGGTTGGGGTCGAAGGAGATCAGCGCGCCTCCCGCTTTGGCGCATTCGATTGCCTTACAGGTGGCCTGGCGCACCCCGTCATGGGTCATGGACAGGGTGCCAAAATGGAAAATGCGGCTGTTGGCGATGACCTCCAGGGGCAGCTCCTCCTCCGTCAGCAGCATGTCCGCGCCGGGATTACGGTAGAAGGAGAAGTCCCGGTCGCCATTGGGAAAGGTCTTAACAAAAGCCAGGGTGGTGCGGGCCTCCGGACCGAACACCAGGTAGTCCATGCAGATCCCCGCCTCCTGCGCCACATCATGGAGCAGATGGCCGAACATGTCCTCCCCCACCTTGCCCACAAAGGCACAGGCCCGGCCCATCTTTTTCAGGCAGGCCAGCACGTTGCAGGGCGCGCCGCCGGGATTAGCCTCAAACAGCGTATTCCCCTGCGCACTGGGTCCGTTGTCCGTAAAATCAATCAGCAGCTCCCCTAAAGCTACTACGTCAAACCGTTCTGCTGTCATTTCTCTTCCTCCTGACCGTTAAAATTCAAAATAGAGCGTCCGGTAAAAGCAGGTGCTTTACAGATACCATTTTACCCGTCACCGGGGAAAAGTCAAGCGGCCCTTACAGCCCCTGCTCCAGGTAGTAAAAACCGCAGGGGGGAACCTTCAAGTCCCGGAGCGTATGGGTCTCCCCTGTCAGCATATCGGTGAACTCCCCTGGGTCGTGGGGGAAGGTGACCGCCTTCTCCTGTCCGGTGAAGTTGAACACGCCGATAATCTTCTGCCCCTCAAAGTACCGCCCGATGGCTAGCAGGCCGTTGTCCCCGGTGTCCAGAGTCCACACGTCTGCCCCGGTCCCGAAGGCGGGGTTGGTCTTGCGCAGGGCGCCCAGGGCGCTGAGGCCGCAGAACACCTGACCCTCGGGGGTGCTCAGGTCGTGGGCGTGATCCTCCAGCTCCCAGCGGAACCTTCCCCGGTGGAGGTAGCGGCTGTCCTCCGCCTTTTTCGGGTCGTCCTTGTAGCTGTAGTCGTTGACCTGGGCCAGCTCGTCCCCGCTGTACAGCAGGGGCAGACCGGTCTGCATAAACATCATGGCGTGAAGGGTCAGATCGAAGCGGACCGCCCGCTCCATGGCGGCGGGGTCGTTCTCAAAGCCCGCTTTCTCGATGCCGCACAGGCTGGCGGTGGTGCCGCACTGCCGGGCGTCGCCGCTGGCGGGGTCGTCGTTGTACAGCTCCCCACGGCTGACGCTGCCCTCCCAGTGCCCCTGGAACCATTCGCTGAGGAAGCGCTTGTGGGCCTTCTCGTCCGTGCCAAAATTCTGGTTCAGCCAGCCGTAGTCCAGGCCCCAGCCGATGTCGTCATGACAGCGCAGGTAGTTGAGGAAGACATACTCCTTGGGCAGGCTGTTGACAATGTCCAGCTGCCGCCGGAGCAGCCGGGTGTCCTGGGTGGCGACGGTGTGCCAGGTGGTACACATGGTGGTCACGTTGTAGAGCAGATGGCACTCCGGCTTTTCCACCGTACCGAAGTAGGGCGCCACCTTCACCGGCTCCATGACCACCTCTCCCAGCAGAATCACCGAGGGACAGACGATCTCGCCGATCATCCGCATCATCCGCACGATGGTATGGACCTGGGGCAGGTTGCGGCAGTCGGTGCCCAGCTCCTTCCAGATGTAGGGCACCGCGTCAATGCGGATCATGTCCATCCCCTTGTTGGCCAGGAAGAGGAAATTGTACATCATCTCATTGAATACACGGGGGTTGCGGTAGTTCAGATCCCACTGGTAGGGGTAAAAGGAGGTCATGACGAAGTGCCGGCAGTCGTCCAGCCAGGTGAAGTTTCCCGGCGCGGTGGTGGGGAACACCTGGGGGACAGTCTTCTCATACTCCGCCGGAGTGTTCCAGGTATCGAAGAAAAAGTAGCGGCTCATGTACTCCCCGTCGCCCTGGCGGGCCTTTTTCGCCCACTCATGGTCCTGGCTGGTGTGGTTCATCACAAAGTCCATGCAAAGGTTGATCCCCTTTTTGTGGCAGTCGGCGGCCAGCTTCTCCAAATCGTCCATAGTGCCAAGGTCGGGGCGGACGGCCCGGAAATCGGCCACGGCGTAGCCACCGTCGCTCCGCTCCGGCACGGTGTCCAGGAAAGGCATGAGGTGGAGCAGGTTTACCCCCGTCTTCTGAATATAAGGCAGCTTCTTCCGCAACCCGTTCAGGTCGCCAGCGAAGTTGTCGATGTACATCATCATTCCCACCAGGTCGCTGGACTTATACCACTGGGGGTCGGCCTCCCGCTCCAGGTCACGCTTTTTCAGTGCGGCAGAGCGCTCCTCCGCGAAGCGGTGCAGATTGTCGCACAGCTCGGCAAGCATGGCGTCGTTCCCATACAGCTCCATGTACAGCCAGCGCAGCTCATCCATGTGCCGGGCCAGACGGGACTGGAACAGGGCTTCCTCTTTTTTCGTCATCTATAAACACCTCTCAAGCTCATTTTCCAAGCTTCCTGTTTTCGATCTTATTATAACGGGACAGCTTCCATTTGTAAATTGACGCCCGGCCCAAATTTTAGAAATTCCAGCTGTCTGGCATCAACAGCGTCCCAAAAAAGACCGCCCCTGCCCGGCGGAAATTTCACCAGGCGGGAGCGGCCAAATCATGCCGGTATTTACTGGGCCAGCTCGCAGATGGCGCTGGCCAATACCTTGGTGTTGTCCATCAGCCGGGACAGCTCCATAAACTCGTCGGGCTTGTGCTCCCGCACCTCGTCTCCGGGGAAGATGGGGCCGAAGGCCAGGATGTTGGGCACTGACTTGGCGTAGGTGCCTCCACCGATGCACTTGGGGGCGTCGTGACGGCCGGTATATTCGGTGTACACCTTCATCAGCTTGCTCACCAGGGGGCTGTCAGCGGGCATATAGAGAGCCTCGCTGTGGAGCAGGTGGGTCTCGTGAAAGCCCGCCCCCTCAAAGGCCGCCTTTACCCGCGGGCCGCACTCGTCAAAGCTGTGGGTGACAGGATAGCGGTAGTTCAGCATCACGCTGAGGGTCTCCCCCTCCAGCTGAATTACGCCCATGTTCATGGTCAACGGCCCGGACAGCTCATCCGCCATGGCAATACCCATGGATTTCCCGTCATACTCCATACCCAGCCGGCCGGCCAGCAGGCTGACCGCCTCCTTCACCTCCCCCTCCAGAGGCAGGGCTGCCAGGAAAAGCATCAGCCGGCCAATCGCGTTCTCCCCTTTTTCAGGCGAAGCGCCGTGGGCGTCTATCCCTTCAGCGTCAATGCGGACTCCCTCCGGAGTGAGGGTGCAGCTGATTTTCTCCCCATGGCGGGCGGCGATTTTCTCCGCCGTCTGTCTGGAACAGGCCAGCAGCGCGGAAGCCTGGGCCGGGACAATATTGTGGGCGGTCCCCCCGGACAGCTCCGCCAGGCGGATGTCCCCAGTCTGATGCAGATCTTTTGCAAAGGACTGCATTACAATCCCTTTTTCTCCGTTAATCACCGGGTACTCCCCATCCGGGGTGACGCCCATAACGGGGATTTCTCCTCCGTGGGTGGTGTAGTACTCCATATCGGCGCTGCCTGTCTCCTCGCTCAGGCCAAAGAGGATGCGCACCCGCCGCCGCAGAGGAACGCCCGCGTCCCTGACAGCCTTCAGGGCGTACAGGGCGCACAGGGCGGGGCCCTTGTCGTCCATGGTGCCGCGGCCATAGATCCTGCCGTTCTCCACACGGCCCTCATACGGCGGGACAGTCCAGCCCTCCCCCTCGGGCACCACGTCCAGGTGGCAGAGCACCGCCACCATCTCCTCCCCCTCTCCGTACTCGCACCAGCCCACGTGCTCGTCCATATTGTGGACAGAAAAGCCCAGCCGCTGGGCGGTATCCAGCACATAGTGCAGGCAGCGGTGGACCTGCTCGCCATAGGGATAGCCGCTGCTGTCTCTGGTCTCTACGCTGGGAATCTGAATGCACCCCTGGAGGTCCTTCACCAGCGCCTCTCTGCTTTGCTCGATTAACTCATAGAGCTTCATATTGTGTCTCCTCTCCCAATTTTATCTGTCCGCCAGTATCTCTTATTGTTCCGCTCTGCTCAGCGCTTCATCCTGAAGCGCGTCGAAAGCCGCCATGCACTCGTCCACAGTTGCGCCGCCCAGCAGCTCCCGCACAATCAGGCAGGTATTTCCCCACTGCTCCACGCTCATCCCCGCGTTGGAGCCCAGCACATAGACCCCCTCCTCGATCCGGTCGTTGAGGGGCCGCAGGGCGGGAACACAGTCCACCTTCACATTTTTAGAGGGGGAGATGACCCGGTTGGTCTCAGAATACACCTGGAGAGCCTCGTCAGACACCATAATGTCCACTGCCTTAGCCGCATCCTCCCGGTGTTCCGCGTCAGCGCCCACAGCCAGCCCTGTCATAGGAATCACCGGCATCTGGCCCCGGCTGCTGGGAAAGCCGATCACCTGCATCTCAAAATCCGTCTTGCCGTAGGCGGTCTCGGTGTTGGCCGCCCCCCAGTAGGCCATGACAATCGGCGTCTTACCCGCCAGAAAATCCGGTCCCTCCGCCTCGATGGCCTCGCTGACGGCCGCCTTTTCCGCGTCGATATAGCCACGGTCGATCAGGGTCTGGAGGAACTCAAAGCCAGGGCGCATATAGTCGCTGTACCGGGCCTCGCCGCTGTTCAGCGCGGCAATCTCCGCCTGGGTGTTTTCGCCGTTATACAGGTCGGCGTAGGCCTGGGCAAAGGCGAAGTTTTCCAGCCACCAGCGGTTGGCCCCCACAGGCGTTTCAATCCCGTTCTCCTGGAACACCCGGCAGCACTCCAGAAACTCCTCCGGCGTCTCCGGCAGGGTCAGGCCGTACTGTCTAAACAGGTCCACGTTCACAAACAGGCCGTAGGCCACCACCTCCTGGGGAATCGCCACCAGCTTTCCGTCCACCGTGTTGGCGACGCGGATGATTTCCCGCAGGTTCTTGGCGCTGTCCAGTCCGGACAGGTCCATCAGCCTCCCCTCCGCTCCCAGGGCCATAACAGCGTCCGGATTGAGCAGGTACAGATCGTCCATGTTGTTCCGGACCCGGTCCAGGCAGACCTCGTCATAGGTTTTGTCCTGGTAATCCTCCGCCGTATAGGTCCTGTACACCATGGTCACGCCCAACGCTTCCTCCGCCATCGCCACCGTCAGATCTGACGCGGCCCGCGCCACATTTTCCGCGTCGGGGTCAATCTTCTCCATGGGGCTGAACAGGTTGACAACCCGCTCCTCCCTTTTATCCTGGGGGATTAAGTTTTTAGGGTCCTCATGGCCGCCGCAGGAGGCCAAAAACAGAACTGTCAGCGCCGCCAGACCGGCGGAAATCCAACTTTTCCTCTTCACAGCTCTTTTAGACATTCCTTTCGTCCGCTGAATTGCTTGATAACCTTTTTCAAAATGTCCATGTTCAACGGCTTAGCCACATGGGCGTCCATCCCGGCGTCCAGAGCGGCCTTTTCATCTTCTGCGAAGGCGTTGGCCGTCATGGCGATAATGGGAATACGCCTTGCGTCCTCCCGCTCCAGCCCCCGGATTGTCCGGGACGCCTCGTGCCCGTTCATCACCGGCATTTGGACGTCCATTAAAATGGCGTCAAACTCGCCGGGCTTCGAGCGCTGGAAGCGCTCCACCGCCAGCTGGCCGTTCACCGCAACCTCGCAGGCGGCCCCCTCCAGCGCCAGAAGCTCGGTCAGGATTTCCGCGTTGATCTCATTGTCCTCCGCCGCCAGGAAATGCATCCCATCCAAAATACGGAACTCCTCCAGTTCCGGCTTGGGCGCTTTTTCATCCCACAGATCCTCGATTTTCGTCTTAAGGGCAGAGACAAAGAAGGGCTTTGTCAGCGTGTCGGTGCGGCCAAGATGAAGCGCCTCCTCCATCCCCGCGGCGTCAAACTCCGCCAGAAGCAGAAGGGGCACGGCATTCGGAAGCTCTGCCCGCAGCGCCTTGGCCGCCTGCGGACCGCAGTCCTCCCAGTCCAGCAGCACCAGCTGGCAGTCCTCGCCGTCCCGCAGCCACCTCAGAGCCACCTCCGCGCTGGCGGCATCCAACCGGACGCCTGTGTCCTGCATCAGGGCCAGGATACCCTCCTGGCTCTCCTCATCGCCGCCCACCAGCAGAATGCGGAAAATTTCCCGCTGCTCCCAAAATTGCCGGTCCGCCGCTTCCTCCAATACCCGAAGCTCCAGATCCACCTGGAAGATCGTCCCTTTGTCCACCTGGCTGGAGACCTCGATGGTTCCTCCCATCAGCTCCACAATGCTCTTGGTGATGGCCATACCCAGGCCGGTGCCCTGAACCTTATTCGTGGTGCTGTTCTCCGCCCGGGTGAAGGCGTCGAAAATCCTCTCCAGATACTCCGGCGTCATGCCGTAGCCGTCGTCCTCCACCTCAATGCGGATATGTTCGTACTGATTGGAGCGCTGCTTCAGCCCAATCATGCGAAACCAAATATGCCCGCCCTCCGGCGTGTACTTCACGGCGTTAGAGAGTAGGTTGATTAAAATCTGATTGATTCTGGTCTCATCCCCCACCAGGTATTCGTGGCGGATGCCTGTCACTTCCGTGTGGAACTCCTGACCTCTGGCCTTGGCCATGGGCTGGATGATGGCGTCTACCGAGGAGACCACATCATTGAGGGCGAACTGTTCAAGATTGAGCACCACTTTCCCGCTCTCGATTTTCGACACGTCCAAAATGTCGTTAATCAAGCTGAGCAGGTGCTGTCCAGAGGCCGTAATTTTTTTAGTGTACTCCCGCACCTTGGCCGGGTTCTCCGCGTCCTTGGCCAGCAGTGTGGTAAATCCCAGCACCGCATTCATGGGGGTGCGGATATCATGGGACATATTTGACAGGAAGGTGGTCTTGGACTCGCTGGCAATCTGGGCGGCCTGCAAGGCCTCTGTCAGCCGCTGGCTGTAGAGCTTCCGCTCCTCCTCCTGCTCCCTGCGCAGCCTTTCCTGCTGGCTCCAGTTCCGGTAATACAGGGCAATGCACAGAAAGAAGGCTGTCAGCAGCGAGGACACAACAATAGCAATATTTTGGTTGACCGTCCGCCCCTCCTGCTGGATGGCCTCCACCGGCACATAGCCCACCAGGAAAATGGTCCCGCCGTTCACCGCCCACATATAGTTGAGGGCATGTACCGCACGGATATCATGGTAAAACAGGGCGTTGCGCCCGGTATTCAGGCAGTCTTCAACCTCCGCCTGGATCTCCGGGTTCTGGATATTGTTGGCCCGGTAGAAATCTGTTAAATTCAGGTGGCCGGCGTTGCGCTGTCCCATCCCTTTAGGCTTCAGCACAAACCGCTGGCTCTCCGCGTCCATGATATACAACGACGCCTGCTTGTTGTAAAATCCGTTTGGGAGGGACTGGTCAATGGCGTCGTATACATACTCGGTGTACAGGGTTCCAATCACCTGCTCGTCCCGCTCTATCGGACACTTTATGGTATAGGACCATGTCCCCATATAGTTCAGGTAAGATTGGGAGACCTGCATTCCATTTACAGTTCCGCCGGCGGAGAAATCCAAGCCTTCCTCAGTAAACCTTTCTCCGGTATTGGAGACCCCTTCCTCCCTTCCGGAAAGGATCAGCGACATCTTTGCCACGGTCTGATTCTTCTCATAGGTGCGGATATAGGCCTCCGGGTCTTCCGCCCGGGCAATTTCCTGGGCAATCAGCGCTTGAAACTCGGCCTCGTTGCGCAGAATGGCCTCGATTGTACACTGAATCAGGTCCAGACTCTCGCTCAGATTTTGAATGGCCGCAGCGGACATCTCTCTCGATATTTTTTGCGATACAGAGTATACAATCGCCCCAAAAATGCTGAAAATTAAAATAATAGAGAAAAGCAGAGAAAATCCGCCCAATTTTCTTCGTTTATTTGACGTCTCTTTCATTGACAATCCCCACTCCTACAGACCGGGATAGTATTTCGCCCCAAGGAAAAATACCCGTCAGTTGAAAAAAGTAAATCCTACTGCCGTTACACTTTATTATACTATCTTCTCCCGTTGAGTGTCAATAGATGCTGCGCGCAGGGCGTCCGCTGCAGGGCAGTCATTTGGGGACTTTTTCGCCGATAAAGCAAAGGGCGTTTTGAACGTTCTGCAAGAATCAGTCCAAAATACCCTCCCCAACTCAATTTAGTTCCGCTCATCCTCTACAAACGAATGGCTCATAATATAAAATTCCTTCTGGCTGAACAGATGTTCTCTGTTCTTAATGACTACCACGATTTGCTCTACTTTGCTGAATATTCCTAAACCGTTTTGTTAACCAAAGCCTCCAGAAGACCTTGGCACCCAGCCAGCACATCCTGCCAGGTAGTTTCAAAGTCACCAGTATACCAAGGGTCGGCCACCTCAGCGCCCGGACGGTCTGCATACTCCATCAGCAGATGCAGTTTACCGCCGCAGTCGCCGCCGCATATCCGGTGCATATTTCTCAAATTTGCTTTGTCCATCCCAACCAAAAGGTCGAATCGGCTGCAGTCCGCCTGCCTCAGCTGGCGAGCCGTTTTACCGGCGCAGTCGATGCCGTGCTCTGCCAGCTTGCGCCGGGCCGGCGGATAGACTGGATTGCCGGTCTCCTCGGTGCTGGTGGCTGCGGACTCGATGTGGAACTGGCTCTCCAGCCCCGCTTTTTTCACCAGGTCCTTCATTACAAACTCGGCCATTGGGCTGCGGCAGATATTGCCGTGGCAGATAAAGAGAATTTTTGTCATTCAATGCACACCCCGTACTGTTAGCTTTCCTCAAGTATAGCACACTCCATCTCCTAAGTCGAGAAGGATTTCCGGATAAATATGTATTGCGGACAGCAGACAAATATTTTATAATGAAATTATGCAAAATGCTTCCTGTTTTATTCAGCAAGCGCATGTTTTCTAAAAAAAGAGCGAATTCAGATTTCTCAGCGCACACAAAGGAAAGAGAGGTAACATGATGGCACAGATTATTTACCGGAGCGCGCAGGAGAGCGATGCCAAAAAAATTGTCCGCTTTTACAATTATGTAGGTGGGGAAACCAGCTTTTTGAGTTTTGAAAGGGACGAGTACCCTTTGAATGCCGAGGAGCAGGAAAAGGAACTCCGCTCCCTGGCCCAAAGGGAGGCGAACATCATGCTGCTTGCTATGGATGGAGAGGAGATTGCGGGAATCGCGACAATCCATTCCTCCTCCAAGATCAAGTCGCGTCATGATGGGGAACTCGGCATTGTCGTTGCCCGGAAATATCAGGGACAGGGGATCGGCACAGAGCTGATCCGCCAGCTCATCCAATGGGCCAACGGCAACGGCGTGACGAAACGGCTCAGCCTCGACACCCGTGCAGATAATGTGAAGGCCGTGGAGCTCTACATGAAGTTCGGATTTATCGTGGAGGGCTGCCGCAAAAACGCAGCCTTGCTTGACGGAAAATATTATGACTTATATGTGATGGGGATGATGCTTTGAGAAAAACGGCGGGGACCGTCTTTTACCATAGCTTCACAGTCCCCGCCTCTCGTAATCTATATTGGACAGGCGGCCGCGGCACAGTAATGTGCCGCCCCTTGTTATTCAGTATAGCCTATTGAAACAGCGCGGGGCGGGATTGCTCCCGCCCCAAACACGTTTAGTTTTTTATAAATATTATGCGAGGGTTCCCGTCTGTACCATAGCCAACTAACACATCATCGGAGGCTTGATAAATAGACCACGACCACTCAGCAATATCGCTGTTTGGCTTAGAGCTATAATTTAGGCCACCGTCGGCAAACCAATAGAACGTCTCGTATTCTTCCTCTGTGTCATCTCTATATTTCTGCTTTTTCCCCGTCCCATCGTCCATAAAAATACGTTCGCGTGTATCGCCAACGTCATCCGAGTTTTCAACTGTAGACCATTTTCCTACCATCACTTTTTTTAGTTCGTCATCAGATAGTTCTTGGAAAAAGGAGCGCATTTCAATAAAATAGGGGAAAGAATTTTCTGTCCAGTCAACGAGATTATCTCCTACGTCATCCCCGAAGATGAGTGCCATTTCCATTACCTTTTCGGGGCTTATGTCAGCGTCAAACGCCTCCTGCACAGTGAACGAATAGGTATATTTTTTCTTTTCTAACGTAATGGTGAATTGTATCTCGTCATCAAGGTTGTCTGCAATCCTGGATGGAACCTCAAAATATCCTCGCAGCGGACGCCCAGATTCCATCGGTTCAAAGGTAACATTCGTACTATACCCACGCAGGCCCAAGCTGTCTTCTGAAACAGCAAATTCATATGTCTCAAAAGTATAGCCATCTCCATAGTTCACAGAAAAATCCAGCCCGCAGTCCCCTGATCTTGCTGTTGATTTTCCGTTATAGGTCAATTTTCCTTCAAAAAAAAAGAAAAATTTTTCCTGCTTCCGCTGTGGTAAAACTCTTTGAACTACCATAAGTGCATTTTGCTTTGTACTCTGCGTCTGCACAGCGAAGATAATCATCGCCAAATCTCTCATTCGTCTTAGCATCTCCAAATTTAACGCTTTCCAGGGTGAAACTCCAGTCCCCCTCTTTCACAAATTCACCTACTGTGAGAGTCTCTTCTTTCGTTTTCTCAGAGCCCTTGGCAGATGTGCTATCTTGCGCATTGTTTCCGCCGCCACAGGCCACGAGAGAGAGGGCCAAAGCCGCTGCAAGCATGAGTGCAAAAATTTTTTTCATGTCTATTCGTTTCCTCCTGTAATACATAGTAATAGTCCCAACGACAGTTAATTGTATTATACTTTGTGCCTCTTTGTCAAGCTATAATTCATTACAGATTGAGAGGTGCGGCAATATGAAAAGTGAACCCTTGAAGATCAAGAGGCGCGGAGAGGACGGGAACAAGGTTATTA
>JAAWEX010000010.1 GCA_022794495.1 Lawsonibacter sp.
AGTCCCCACCTGATAGCCGGAGTACAGGCCCAGATTGCCCTTGGGGGTAAGCTCCTTGCCCTCGCTGTCGGACACGCCCACGGTCCCCTCTGTTTTCCGCAGGTGCATAGATGTGGCTGAAGCGCCGCCTCCGCAGGACGTCAGCAGCAGGGCCAGGGACAGCGCCAGGGCTGTCAGCCGGGTAGTTGGTTTTTTCATGTTTTATCAGTTCCTTTCTCTTGTTCGTCTGTCAGCGGGAAAGATATCGCTTACGACGCATCAACCACCAGGCTCTTGCCGTCCGGGCTGTGCGCCAATAGCTTCACCGTGCTGAATTGACTGCGTATCTCCTCAAATCGTTCCTCGGGTTTACGACTGCCGCTGTCTCTGTATAGGTCTGTACTTATCTTGTACCCCGTTCTGTGATTCGAATCTTCAAAGCGGCTAATCCAGTATATCATAGTCCAGTCCTTACCATTAGCGCCCCAACTCGGCTTGACCCCGTCTTTCTCGGCGATGGAGCCGTCATAAGACCAAAACTCATGATTGCTTGTATGTTTCCTATATTCCTCCAGATACAGCCTCCCGTCAGACTCCACCAGGGAGAGTTCCATACTCGTACCAACCTCACGCCTCGGCATCCTGCCAAAATATAAATCGGAGACGCCTTCTGGTCCGGCCCGGAAAATGGAGTAGGCAAGCAGCTCGTCATCCACGTCTTCGCGCGTATGGAGCACCAGCAGCTCCGGGTTTCCGTCCGCCTCAAAATCGACGATTTCTGTATACAGAATTTCTCCACGTTCTTTAAGCCTATCCAAGGCATCCTTATAAGGGGCTGTCGAGTATGCGGCTAAATTGATTCCAGTCGTATCTAAAACAGCTTTTGTCAGCTCCTCGTCCTCCGCGACCTCATCCCGGACAAAGGCGGGGATGGAAGTGATGGTGAGGGGCTTCACATCCAAGGCGCCCTCCTCCGTAACGACGGCCATCTCCCCGGCGTTGATGGTGACCTCCTGCTCCCCGGCGGCGACGGACACAGTGCCCTCCAGCAGGGCGGCGGTGTTCTCCCCCACCCATCCGCAGGTCCCCCGGATGCCGATAATCATGGTGGAGGTGACGATGTCCAGGGTCTCGTCGTCGGCCAGGGGCTCGGTGACGTTGAAGAACAGGGAGCCGGATTTCACGTTGATCTCCAGCTTTTTGCCCTCCTTGGCAATCTCAATCTCGCTGTCCTGGTCCAGCTTGGTCAGCTTTACCCGGTCCAGGTCGATCCAGGCGTAGCTTTTCTCCTGGGTCCCCACCTGATAACCACTGTACAGGCCCAGGTCGTCCTTGGCGGTGATGTCCTTGCCCTCCCCGTCGGACACGCCCACGGTCCCCTCTGTTTTCCGCAGGTGCATAGATGTGGCTGAAGCGCCGCCTGAGCAGGACGTCAGCAGCAGGGCCAGGGACAGCGCCAGGGCGGTCAGTCGTTTGGTTGTTTTCATGTATTTCTTCCTCTCTTTTTTCTGTTAGTGGAAAGGGCATCGCTGTTGCCGCTTTTGCTTTCTTTATCCAGCGGCAGGTCAGTTGCTCACGAGGACGCGCACCTCGGTATATTTTTGTTTCACGGCTTCAAACTCTCCGGCGTTCGATTTCGTATAATTTGCATTCGTGAGTCCTGTTTCATCGTGTCCCCATGAACCATACTGGTGAGCCTCACCTATTCCATCACTGTACCAACTATACTCGACGCGATCAACAATACCCCAGTAGGAGTAATCGCCATCGCTCTGGGCGACAGAGCCCCAATATTGATACTCTACATCCTCTCTGCCGCCTGACTCTGACTTGTTGAGCATATGCCTATATAGTAAAACGTAAAGCCGGCCTTCAGATTCCACAAGGGAAATTTTGTAGTCTATTAAGTTAGTGCCGAAACTGTTCTTATTGTTCTGAGTCGTCTCATACAAATATTCGCTGCTCTCCGTCCCCTTCCGGTAGATACCGCACCTATCAAGACCCGTGTTATTTCTGTGGATCACCAGCAGCTCCGGGCTGCCATCCGCTTCAAAATCAATCTCCTCTGCAAATAAGATTTTTTCCTCTCCATGGCCTTTCAAAGCATCTGGGTAGGTGGCCTCCAGTCTCCCGGTCAGGTCAATCCCGGTGGTCTCCTGGATGCTCGTCGCCAGCTTCTCGTCCTCCTCGACCTCCCTCCGGACAAAGGCGGGGATGGAAGCGGCGGGGAGGGGCTTCACCTCCAGGGTCCCCTCCTCCATGAGGACAGCCATCTCCCCGGCGTTGATGGTAACCTCCTGGTCCCCGGCGGTGACGGACACGGTGCCCTCCAGCAGGGCGGCGGTGTCCTCCCCCACCCATCCGCAGGTCCCCCGGATGCCGATGATCATGGTGGAGGTGACGATATCCAGGGTCTCGTCGTCGTCCAGGGGCTCGGTGACGTTGAAGAATAGGGAGCCGGATTTCACGTTGATCTCCAGCTTTTTGCCGTCCTTATTGATCTCGATCTGACTGTCGGCATCCAGCTTGGTCAGCTTTACCCGGTCCAGGTCGATCCAGGCGTAGCTCTCCGCCTGAGTCCCCACCTGATAGCCGGAGTACAGGCCCAGATTGCCCTTGGGGGTAAGCTCCTTGCCCTCGCCGTCGGATACGCCTACGGTCCCCTCTGTCTTCCGCAGGTGCATGGACGTGGCCGACGCTCCGCCTGAGCAGGACGTCAGCAGCAGGGCCAGGGACAGCGCCAGGGCTGTCAGCCGGGTGAATGGTTTTTTCATGTATTTCTTCCTTTCTTTCTATTATTCAGGGAAATCACTCTGTCAAAACGCTGAGATACTTTTCAATGCGGATGCCGTTGTTCCGCTGGGCCACGTCCTGCTCCAGAAAGATCAGCCGCTCCAGCAGGTCCACCGCCCTCTGCACCGCCTGGGGCAGGGACCGCCCGCCCATCAGCTGGCCGGTGAGCAGCGAGGTGAAGATATCCCCGGTACCAGGGAAATGGGCCTTGATAAAGCGGTAGGGGACGGTGAAATACTCCCCCGCCCGGCCGTCGAAGCCCCAGACCACATGCCGGCCTGTCTCCCGCTCCCGGCCGCTGGTGAGCACCGCCGACGGGGACCCCAGCTCCCGCAGGCCGTCCAGCACCCGGCGGGCCTCCGCCCCCGTCAGGGTCTCCTCCCCCTCGTGCAGCCCGGTGAGAAACTCCGCCTCGGTGAGATTGGGGACGATTACGTCCGCCGCCCCCACAAGCCGGCGCATGTTGTCCACCGTCTGCGGGGTGGAGCCGTTGTACAGCTTGCCTCCGTCCCCCATGATGGGGTCGGTGATGACCAGAAAGTCCTCCTTGCGCTGGCTGTCGATAAAGTCCCGAAGCAGGTCCACCTGGTCCGCCGAGGCCAGAAAGCCAGTGGTGACGCAGTCAAACTGAAAGCCCAGCTCCTGCCACACCTGGATGGTCTCCTTCATGTAGGCCGTGGTGTCCAGCACGGAGAATTTTCCGTAGTCGAAGTTGTTGGACACCAGGGCGGTGGGCAGGTTGTAGACGCTGTGGCCCATGTTGGACAGAATGGGCAGCATCCCCGCCAAGCCCATTTTGCCGTAGCCGGGCATGTCGCCAATTATGAGAATATTTTTGGTGTTTTCCATTCGTTATGACCTCTTTTGCTCATTTATTGAAGGATATTGAGTTTTCGATAGCCCTTCAGCCGCCGCCGGACGGCTGCGGCTGCAAAAACTCCAGCACCACCGGGTTAAACGCCTGCCAGTTCCGCCGGGCCACAAAATGGTCGCCGGGCAGGATGGCCAGCTGGCTGCCGGGGATGGATTTGGCGATCAGCCGGGTATGGCTGTCCCGAATCATGTCCCGCTCCCCCGCCACAACCAGGGTGGGCATAGACAGGGCGGCCAGGCTGTCCGGCCTGATGTGGGGCTGGGTGGTCATCAGGTCCAGCAGCTCCCACTTGGGCTGGGCCTTTTTGTCAAGCCGGCGGACAATCTGAAGCAGCCCCCAGCCCAAGACAATAGGAATCTGTGTAGACAGCTTCACCCCGGCGGGGTACAGGTCCGCTCCGTTTAAAATCAGCTTTTCCACATACTCCGGGTATTTCAAGGCGAAGAGCAGGGCGGTGTTGGCCCCGTCGGAGAACCCCAGCAGGTGACAGCGCTCAATCTCCCGGCTGTCCAGAAACCCCTTCAAATCCTCAGCAAACTGCTCCAGGGTAAAAGGTGCCGTCCCTCTGGGGGACCCGCCGTGGCCCCGGGTGTCCAAGGCAATTACCTGATATTTCTCAGAAAGGCAGCCCATCTGGCGCTTAAAATAGGTGTGGTCCTCCCCATTGCCGTGGAGCAGCACCAGTGGAAAGCCCTGACCGGCAATCAAATAATTGAGTTGAATGTCCATTTTTCCCCTCCGTTACCACTCGCCGTCCGCCTCAAAGTCTTTGTAGTAAGCAATAAAGCTTCGGATAATATCCGCTCTGGGATTGACAAATTCACCTTCAACACCGCCATTTTTCAGGCTGTCGATCCACTCTCTGTCCACCATACAGCCCACGTCCATATTGATGCCGTACTTGGCCCGCTCCAAAAGGGGGACGTCGGTTATATCTCCGACACAGTACAGATATCCGCAGAGCAGCCGGATATATTCAGAGCTGCCCTCTTGAAAATCTTTTATCTCCTGTTCGATCAATTCCCGTATCTCATTTTTGGGGATGGAAGCAAAGTCAAATCCATACTTTCGGATCAGCGCTTCCGCTCTCTGTTCGTTTGTCATGACTCCTCCTCAATCTGTTCCCAAAACTCCCGGGCGCTTACCCCGGGCAGCCAGCGCTTACAGTCGCCCCGCTGGCCGGGCTCAAAGTGGCAGGCAGCGGCGTAGTCGCAGAACCGGCAGGCGTTTTTTTCCGGACCCCGCCAGAAGGGGTCGGCGGCGATGTTCCCCTCCGCCATCTCCTCGCAGATGTCCTCCAGCACCCGCTGGATGTGCCTGCCCAGACGGCCCAGCTGTTCGGCGGAGGCCAGAGCGTCGCCGGTGATTTTTCCGGTGGTCTTACTCACCCGCAGGGGCAGAAAGCGGTAACCGCCCTCGCCCCTGGCCTCCATGGCCTCCAGCACCTTGGGGTCGTCCACCACCAGGCCGCTGCGCTTCAGCTCCCGGTCCACCTGCTTCCGCAAGGCCTCGTCGCTTATGGAGCGGCTGCCCCGGATGACAGCCTCTCTGGCCGGGAGATAGAGCACCCCATCCCCCTCCACCGGCAAACCGTAGAGGGCCTGGCCCCTCTCCTCCAGGGTGAACAGGTAGAGCAGCATCTGCAGCCCCAGGCCGTTCCACACCTCAGTGAGGTCGAAGGTCTTACGCCCTGTCTTATAGTCCACCACCCGCAGGTGGAGCCGGCCATCATCTACCCAGCCGTCCACCCGGTCCACAAAGCCGGTGATGCTGATGGTAACGCCGCGATAGGTCAGCTCAACAGGCGGCAAGGGCAGCTCCTTGCCATCCTGTTTCCCCTCGCCGAAGCCCAGCTCAAAGGAGATGGGCCTGAACCGGGAGCTGAGCAGCTCATCAGCCACGTTGTCCACCACCGCCTGGACGGAGCGGAGCAGGCGGCGGAACAGGTACTGAAACCGGGGGCTCTGGCCCTCCAGCCCCCCCAGCTTCTCGACCACATAGCGGTCCACCGCCTCCTTTGTCAGCCGGCGCAGCTCCTTTTTCCGGTCCTCTCCCATGCCGGGGATCACCGTCTGGGTAAATATCCCGTCCCGGAGGACGTACTCAAGCACATAGTGGACAAAGGTGCCGTATTCAGGGGCTGTAAAGCCAGCTGGCTTGCGGGGCTCCGCCGCCAGGCCGTAGCGCATGAAGTAAGAGAAGTGGCAGGATTTATACTTATCCATCCGGGAAGCGGACATAGCCACCTGTCTGCCGTACAGCCGGTCCACCGCCTGCCGGGACAGACGCCCCCGCTCCCAGGCGGCAGCCCGGTCCAGCCGGGCTGCCTGGTCCTCAAAGCCGGATAAGCGCTCCAGGGCCCGTCTTACCGCCCTGTTCTGTCCCGCCTGCTCCAGGGCGGGCAGCGGAGCCGCCAGGCGGAAGGTTCCGCCCAGGTCCTCCTCCCGCGTCAGCTCCAGGTCGCAGAACAGCAGTTGCAGCCGCTGAACCAGAAAGCTGGGCCGGCGCTCCTCGCCGCCGGGGCTCTGCACAGCCCAGCTCACCACCAGCTTCTGGCTGGGCCGGGCACAGATCTGATAGATGGTGGTCATCTCCCGGTAGAGCAGCTCCCGCTGGGACTGGGCCAGCTCCAGTCCGCAGCCGGCCAGCAGGGCGCGGTCGTCATCGGACAGCAGACCCGGAGCCGTTCCCACCTGGGGCAGCGAGGCATCGTCCGCCCCCAGGAGAAAGAGGACCCGAACCCGGTGGCCGGTCTGCCGGGTGGTCTCCCCCGCCGTCACCCGGTCCAGAGAGACGGGGATGGTGCCCACGTCATACTGAGACAGCACAAGCCGGAACAGCAGGGCAAATTCCTCCAGCTCCATAGGCGCCTCCCCCAGAAGCTGGGCGCACTGCTCCAGCCCACCGCATAAAATGTCCCACAGCTGGCGGTATTCCTCGGCCAGGGCGGGCTGACCCCTCTGAATCAGGGTCTCCATCCGCTCCTCCAGCCGGGCGGGCAGGCCGATCTCCTCAAAAAAGCTGTAAAGGGAAACCGCCTGCCCCCTTCCCGTCTTATCCTGATTTTTCCGCAGGGTCTCCAGAGGCGCCGCCGTCCGCCTCCGGGCGGCGTCCACCCGGTTCAGCAGGGCCCGGTCCCCGTCCTCCCAAGCCATATTGTAGCCCTTGGGGTGCCAGGACCACTCCTTGGCCTGGGTCCAGCGGCTGCCCCGGATATCCCATTTCAGGACATAATTCTCCAACAGATCAATATCCTCCTGGGGCAGATCCGTAAGGCCGGTTTTCAGATAGCGGAAGACGTCGTCATAGCGGTAGCCGTTGGCTGCCGTGTCCAGGGCGGCGGTGACCAGCGCTAACACCGGCTTCTCTAAAATATCCGTCATGGCGGAAGAAAACACTGGAATCCCATACCGCCCAAAGACCGACTCCACCAGATCCCGGTAGGTGCCATAGTTCCGGGCGACAACGCCAATATCTCGGAACCGGAAGCCCTCCTCCCGGACCAGCTCCAGAATGCGGGCGGCGGTCCACTCCACCTCTCCCCGGGGGGTGGAGGCCTGGAACAGCTCCACCGCCCCCCCGCAGGGGACGGAAGCCGGGGCTGACTCCCCAAACAGCGCCTGCTCCAGATGGGCCAGGGGCGCTTCCTTTCCGGGGGAATTGGTGACAAGGTGTTCCACTTCACATGGAATCCCCTCTCTCCGGGCCGACTGGAGCAGGGTGTTGGCAGTCCGCCGGGCGGAGTCGAACACCCCGCCCTCGTCCTCCTCCAGGGTCCCGCAGGTGAGGGTAACGGTGAGGGAGCTGGCCTGGGCCATCAAAATCTCCAACAGCTCCCGCTGCTGGGGGGTGAAGTCGGTAAAGCCGTCCAGCCACAAGTCCTTTCCCCGGGCCCAGCGGCACTGGCGCAGCTTGTCCGCCGCCCGGGTGAGCTGGTCCTTGGGGTCTAAGGCGATCCGGCTGGCCAGGGCGTCGTATTCCCCAAAGATCAGGCCCAGGTCCCGGAGCTTGTCCCCCTCGGGGCCGGCAAATTCCTCCCCCGCCTGAATCAGGGCCTGGGGCGGGACCCGGCAGCTCTTCAGCTCATCCGCCGTGGCCAGCAGAGAGGCCAAAAAGGCGGGCCGCTTGGAGGGCCGGCCATAGACCTTCAGCTGGGCGGCCACTCCCTGCACCGCCCGGTACATCAGCAGCACCCGGCCGCCGCCGTCCAGCTCCTCCTCGCCAAGACCTCCGGCCGACTGAAAAATCCGGTTGGCCAGCCGGCTGAAGGACAGCACCTCTGAGCACAGGTTGATTTGGGGACCGCCCTCTCTGCACAGGGCCCGCTCCGTCTCGTGGGACTGCTGCTCCGGAACCAGCAGCACCTGGGGGCGCTCCTTCCCCTCCTGACACAGGCGCTTCAGCACCGCAGTGGTTTTGCCGGACCCGGCCCGGCCCAATAACAGCTTAAACATGGCCCGTTACCTCTCTCTTCAATGATTTCAAATCAGTATAGCACACCTATTTCAAAAAGAAAAGCGGCATTGAGTAACCCAATGCCGCTGGATTCAAGACGGTTTCAGACGCTTCTATTTTGCGGTTTCCCGCTGGAATTTTTCCAGATAGGCGTCCTGGAGCACCTTCAGGCGGTGGGGGTCCTTTCCCCCCACGGGAATGCCGTCAATCGTCTCCACCTTCATGCACAGGGCGCTGGAGCTGGTGACGATCACCTCATCGGCGTTCATCAGCTCCACCATGGAGAAGGGCTCCTCCAGGGTGGGGATGCCGTGCTCCTTTGCCAGGGCAAGCAGATGCTTGCGCGTGATGCCCGGCAGGATCAGCTCGTCGGTGGGGGCGGTGCGCAATACGCCGTCCTTCAAAATGGAGATATTGCTGTGGGCGCACTCCGTCACCCGGCTGCCCCGGTGGAGCACCGCCTCGTCGCAGCCCCGCTCCGCCGCACGCTGGTTGGCCAGCACGCTGGGAATCAGATTCAGCGTTTTGATATTGCACAGATTAAAGCGGTGGTCCTCCATAGAGATCAGCCGGTAGGGCACGTCCATCGGCTTCATGGTATGGGGCTTGACAAAAATCATCAGCGAGGGCTCCACCCCCTCCGGGAACACATGGTTCCGGGGGCCGTTGCCCCGGGTGACCTGCCAGTAGAGGAAGTGGATGGGGGCGTCCTCCGCCGCGTCAATCACACTTTGAAGCTCCCGTCTCACCTGCTCCCGCTCCATTTTGAAGGGAATCTCCAGCAGGCGCATACTGTTGTACATCCGGTCCAGATGCTCCTCCAGGGCGAAGGGGACCCGGTTGGCCACGCAGGTGGCCTCGTAGATGCCGTCGCCAAAGTAGAGGGCCCGGTCCCCCATGGGCACCTCCATCTCCTCCAGGGGACCCATTTTCCCGTTGTAGTAACCCACATTTTTCCACATATTCGCTCCTCCATCTCATATTTGATTTCCCGGGCGCATGCTGCGCGCCCGCCGGTTCAATAAACGCGGTTCCTCCGCTCCTCCCAGACCTGATATCCTTTCCAGGCGACCCAGGCGCACAGGGCGCCGATGACCGCTCCCACCAGCACGTCGGTGGGGTAGTGGACCCCCACATACAGCCGGGACAGCCCCATAAGGCCGGCCACCGCCACCGCACAAATCCGATCCCGCTCCCGCGGCAGAGTCCGCACCCAGGCCATGGCCGCGGCGAAGGCGGCGCAGGTGTGGCCCGAGGGGAAGGAGTTGGGGTCCTTCTCCGTCACCAGGGGGACAATGGGCAGCACCGTCCAGGGCCGGGCCCGCTCCACCAGGGGCTTGATGGTCACATTGGTCACCAGCAGCCCCAGCACCATGGCCATCAGGGCCACAATCCCCGCCTTTCGGGTGGGCTTGCACACCAGAAAGCCCACAGACAGGGCAATGAACATAATCCCTGCGTCCCCCAATTTGGTATAAACAGATACAACGGGGTCCAGCCAGGGCTGGTGCAGATTTTGAATGGCCATCAGCAGCTGTCCGTCCAGCTGCAACAGGGAATCCAGCATAAGTTTCAGCTCCTTTTCACATCATATCGTCCGCCCGTCTTGACGGCGCGCTTCTCTCTGATTATAATAGAAGAAAAACCGGCATAAGTCAACGCTGTTTGAACGATTTTTCCCAATAGGAGGTCCCGTTCCTTGAAGCAGATCCTCTGTCTGTCCAGCGAGCCCTGGTCCAACAGACTGCCTTGCCGCACCCAGCAGCTCATCTCCCGGCTGAGAGATGCTCAAATTTTATACTTTTCCCCCGCCCAGAGCCGGCGGGACCGCTCCTTTCGGGAGAAGGGCCGGCGGGTCCGCCCGAATGTGACAGCCTACACCCTGCCCCCCGTCCCCTTCCCCATCTCAGAGCATAACCGGCTGCTGTTCCAGATGGCCTGGAACAAGGTGGGCCGGTACATTCAAAATACCGCCCAGAGCCGGCACTTTACCGAGCCCCTGCTCTGGACCACCAGTCCCCGCCACATCCATCTGCTGGACCGCCTGGAGTACGGCGCTCTGGTCTACGACTGCGACCGTGACTGGGATAACCTCCCTCCCCACTGGGAGGGCAGCCTGGCCCAGGCGGCAGATGTAGTCTTTGCCGCCTCCTCCCTTCTGGCTGACCGGCTGTCTCCATGCAGCTGCAATATCGCCCTGCTGCCCAACGGAGTCAATCTGCCCCTGTTCGCCAGCGCCTCCCGCCATGACCCGCTGCCCGGCGTAACCGCCCCCATCTTCGGCTGGTGCGGCACCATCCGCAGGTCGCTGGACCTGTCCCCTGTTCTCTACGCCGCCCAGGCCCGGCCTGACTGGGGCTTTCTCCTGCTGGGCGGCGTGGAGCCGGACAATCCCTTTCTGCGCCGGCTGAACAAGCTGTCCAACGTCTTCCTCCCCGGCCCCCGGCCGGTCACCGAGGTGCCCGACTGGCTGTACCGCTGCGACGCGCTGGTGGACCTGCTCCGCCAGGACCGGCCCTATGACGACGTGGCCTCTCCCCGGCTGTATGAGTACCTGGCCACCGGAAAGCCGGTGATCACCATGCTGTGGCCCGGCCAGGTGGAGCGGTATCCCGACGTGGTGTATAACGCCCACGACCCTGAGGAGTTCGCCACCCTGTGCGCCCACGCCTTAGAGGAGGACCCCAGCTTTGTGGCCCAGCGGAGGCGGGACCACGCCGCTATGGCCGCCTGGTCCGGCCGGACCCAGGAGGTAGAGCGCATCCTCACCACCGCCGGACTTCTTTAGACAAGGTTTCACCCATTTTGTGCTTTTTCTTGTACAAGCCTACGAAAATATTTCTGCCTCTTGCAAACTTCCTCCCTTTCCTATAAAATGGAACTCGAACCAGTGCAGAAGGGGGCGTTTTTGTGTTCTGGAGCGGCAGCATTCATCTCCAGCGCTTTTACGGCCCCAATCTGCCCAAACGTCACCCTAATTCATCAGGCTGTCTGTACCCGCAGATAGCCTGAAATTTTTTCAAAGGAGAAATTACTTATGAAAAAAGTCGCTGTCATCATGGGTTCTGATTCCGACTGGCCGGTGGTCAAGGGGGCCTGCGCCCAGCTGGAGGAGTTCGGCATCCCCTACGAGGCCCACATCCTCTCCGCCCACCGCACTCCCGCCGCCGCCGCGGCGTTCGCCGGGAGCGCCCGGTCCAACGGCTTCGGCGTGCTCATCTGCGCCGCCGGCATGGCGGCTCACCTGGCCGGGGCCTTCGCCGGCAATTCCACCCTGCCCGTCATCGGCATCCCCATGAAGGGGGGCGCGGTGGACGGCCTGGACGCCCTGCTGGCCACCGTCCAGATGCCCAGCGGCATCCCCGTGGCCACCGTGGCCATCAACGGAGCCAAAAACGCCGCCGTGCTGGCCGCTCAGATTCTGGCCGTATCTGACGACGCACTGGCCGCCAGGCTGGACGAGGCCCGGGACAAGATGGCCGCCCAGATCGCAGAGAAAGAGGCCAAGCTCCAGGCGGAGCTGAAGGGGTAAGGCGCCCATGCTCAACCTGGATACCGGGACCGTATGTCTGGAGGGCCTGTCCCTATCCCCTACCCTCACGCTGGAAGCCTTCCGGTGGGAGTTCCCCCGGGAGCGTATCGCCGGGGCCTGGCCTGTGAAAACCGGCTACACCTGGTACTATCTGAAGGAGACGCTCTATCCCCAGGATGACCTGGTCTCCCTGGAGCTGTGCTTTACACCAGAAGGCAGGCTGATGAGCCTGGAGCTCCACCCCAGCACTATGAAGGGAGAGCCGGGCTGGTCCGAGGAGGCAGGTCAACAGCGAAAAGCGCTCTGCGACCGCTGGCTGAACAGCTATTGCGGTGTGTCCATGCCTCCCGCTGAGTTTCACACCTCCCAGCTCGACTATCCCTGGGGTACGCTGTCCACCTATTATGACCCTCGTTCAGGGAACAGTGGAATTGTACTTGGATATCTATAAAAGTTATATTTTCGATTTTGAAAGGATGTAACACCAATGGGTGGTTTTTTTGGAGCCGTCTCCACACAGGACGTCTCCCTTGACATTTTTTTCGGAGTGGACTACCACTCCCACCTGGGCACCCGCCGGGGCGGCATGATTATTCACGACGCCCAGGACGGCTTCCAGCGGCAGATTCACTCCATCGAGAACACCCCCTTCCGCACCAAGTTCGAGAAGGACCTGGCCTGCTTCCACGGCACCTCCGGCATCGGCTGCATCAGCGACACCGACCCCCAGCCTCTGCTGGTCCGGTCCCACCTGGGGCTGTACGCCATCACCACCGTGGGCATTATCAACAACGCCGAGGAGCTGGTGGACCAGTACTTCTCCGACCACGGCCACCAGTTTATGGCCATGAGCTCGGGCAAGGTCAACTCCACCGAGCTGGCCGCCGCCCTCATCAACCAGAAGGACAACCTGGTGGACGGCATTCTCCACGCCCAAAAGCTGATCGACGGCTCGATCACCCTGCTGATTCTCACCAGCCAGGGGGAAATTATCGCCGCCCGCGACCGGGTGGGCCGCCTGCCTGTCCTCATCGGCCAAAGCGGCAAGGGCTTCTGCGTATCCTTTGAATCCTTCGCCTACCACAAGCTGGGCTATGAGGACGCCTATGAGCTTGGCCCCCGTGAGATTGTCCGCATCCGCTCCGACGGCTTCGAGGTCCTCTCCCCCGCCGGAGAGGAGATGAAAATCTGCGCCTTCCTCTGGACCTACTACGGATACCCCAACTCCAACTACGAGGGGGTCAATGTAGAGGTCATGCGCTACCGAAACGGCGCTGTCATGGCCCGGAACGAGCAGCGGCGGGGGACGCTCCCCGACGTGGACTATGTCGCCGGCGTCCCTGACTCCGGCATCCCCCACGCCATCGGCTATGCCAACCAAAGCAGCACCCATTTCGCCCGGCCCTTTGTCAAATACACCCCAACCTGGCCCCGGTCCTTCATGCCCGCCAACCAGGAGGTCCGCAATCAGGTGGCCAAGATGAAGCAGATTCCCGTCCCTGAGCTGATCCAGGGCAAGAAGCTTCTCTTCGTGGACGACTCCATTGTCCGGGGCACCCAGCTTCGGGAGACGGTGGAATTTCTCTACGAATCTGGGGCCAGAGAGGTCCACATGCGCTCCGCCTGCCCCCCCATCATGTACAGCTGCAAATATCTGAACTTCTCCCGGGGCAACTCCGACATGGACCTCCTCGCCCGGCGCACCATCCAGGAGCTGGAGGGCGACGAAGGCCAGAAACACCTGGAGGAGTACGCCGACGCGGGAACCGAGCGGGGGCAGTGCATGCTGAAAACCATCTGTCAGCAGTTCGGCTTTGATTCCCTGGGCTACCAGTCCCTGGATGGACTGCTGGAGGCCATCGGTCTCGACCGGGACAAGGTCTGCACCTACTGCTGGTCGGGGAAGGAATAACTCTCTGCAATCCATATGTGGGACCCGCCCCCCTGGGCGGATCATCCTAAGCGGCATTCCACATTTCAGAAAATGGCCCGCCCCCTGGGCGGGCCCCACAACAAACACTCTAGGGAGGATTTTTCTATGGAAAACTCTCATTCCGCATCCTACGCCGCCGCCGGTGTGGATATTGAGGCCGGCTATAAGGGCGTACAGCTGATGAAAAAGCATGTGGCCCGCACCATGATTCCCGGCGTGGTCAGCGGCATCGGCGGCTTCGGCGGCCTGTTTGCCCCTGACCTGGCCGGGATGAAGGAGCCCGTCTTAGTCAGCGGCACCGACGGCGTGGGCACCAAGATCCGCCTTGCCCAGCTGATGGACAGGCACGACACCATCGGCATCGACTGCGTGGCCATGTGCGTCAACGACATCATCTGCTGCGGCGCGCGGCCCCTGTTCTTCCTGGACTACATTGCCATCGGCAAAAATGAGCCGGAGAAGGTGGCCTCCATTGTCTCCGGCGTGGCCGAGGGCTGCGTCCAGTCGGGCTGCGCCCTCATCGGCGGCGAGACCGCCGAGCACCCCGGCCTGATGGCCCCCGAGGACTACGACCTGGCCGGTTTCACCGTGGGCATTGTGGACAAGGAGAAAATCATTGACAGCTCCAAAATCCAAAAGGGCGACACCCTGATCGGACTGGCCTCCTCCGGGGTCCACTCCAACGGCTTCTCCCTGGTGCGCAAGGTCTTCGACATCGAGCACGCCGACCTGATTACCCCCATGGACGAGCTGGAGGACAAATCCCTGGGCGAGGCCCTGCTGGCCCCCACCAAGATTTATGTCAAGTCCGTTCTGGCCCTGCTTGACGGCGGTGTGGATCTCCACGGCGCAAGCCACATCACCGGCGGCGGCTTCTATGAGAACATCCCCCGTATGCTTCCCGAGGGCCTGTCCGCCGCTCTGTGGGAGTCCAAGCTGCCCCGCCTGCCCCTCTTTGAGCTGATTCAACAGAAGGGAGACATTCCGGAGCGGGACATGTACAACACCTTTAATATGGGCATCGGCATGGTGCTGGCCGTCCCCGCCGAGCAGGAGCAGAAAGCCCTGGATATCCTCCGCGCCGCTGGGGAGGACGCAAACATAATCGGCATTGTGGCCAAGGGCAGCTACGGCGTTGCCATCAATGCACCGCCTATGGAGATCATCGAATGAAAAACATTGCTGTTTTAGTGTCCGGGGGCGGAACCAATTTACAGGCCCTCATCGACGCCCAGGCCCGGAGGGAGATCAACGGCGGGGAGATCGGCATGGTGGTCTCCTCCAACCCGGAGGCCTACGCTCTGGAGCGGGCCAAGCAGGCCAACATCCCGGGCTATATCCTGCCCCGGAAAGGCTGGCCCTCCAACCGGGCATATACCAAAGCCCTGGTGAGCCTCCTCCAGGAGATGGGGGCGGATATTGTGGTGCTGGCAGGCTTTATGGTCATCCTCACCGAGGAGATGGTCCAGGCCTACCCCAACAAGATTCTCAATGTCCACCCCGCCCTGATCCCCTCCTTCTGCGGCAAGGGGGCTTACGGCCTCCACGTCCACGAGCAGGCCCTGGCCTACGGCGTGAAGGTCACCGGAGCCACCGTTCATCTGGTCACCGCCGAACCGGACGGCGGACCCATTGTTCTGCAAAAGGCCATCGACGTCCTGCCCTGGGACACCCCGGAGAGCTTACAGCGCCGGGTGATGGAGGAATGTGAGTGGAAGCTCCTCCCCAAGGCGGTGGACCTGCTGTGCCGGGACAACCTGAAGGTAGAAGGACGCACTGTAGAAATCATAGGAGGACGTGTTATCGTATGATCGACCTGAACAAATATCTTTCGGAAAACCCCTACCCCGGCCGGGGGATCGTCATGGGCCGCACAGCGAACAACCAGGCGGTGGTGGCCTATTTCATCATGGGCCGCAGCGAGAACAGCCGCAACCGAATTTTTGAAAACACCGAGGACGGTATCCGCACCAAGGCCTTTGACGAGAGCAAGATGACCGACCCCTCTCTGATTATCTACCACCCCGTCCGGCTGCTGCCCAACGGCCTGCTGGTGGTGACCAACGGCGACCAGACCGACACCATCCGGGACCACATCGCCCAAGGCCACTGCTACCGCCACGCCCTGAATACCCGGAAGTTCGAGCCAGACGGCCCCAACTGGACCCCCCGCATCTCCGGCGTGATGAAGCCCGACGGCACCTATAACCTGTCCATCCTCAAGAGCCTGGACGGCGACCCCGCCTGCTGCTGCCGGTACTTCTTTGAGTACGACAATCCCGTCCCCGGCACGGGCCACTTCATCCACACCTACCAGAGCGACGGCGACCCCCTGCCCTCCTTCCAGGGGGAGCCCCGGCTGGTGAACATCAGCGCCCTGACCTCCGACGACCTGGCCGACGAAATCTGGGACAGCCTGAATGAGGACAATAAGGTGTCCCTGTACGTCTGGATCAAGGACCTGAAAGACCAGGACAACTGGAATTCCCTCATCATCAACAAGCACCGCTGAGCTGTAGGGGCGGCCTTTGGCCGCCCGCCATCTTCCACCGCGTTTCATTTCACGGGCGGCCACAGGCCGCCCCTACAAAAACAGAAAGAGGGAATATCAATGGGTATTTTTGACCGCTTCAAGAAACAGGACAAGCCCTCTGAGCCCAAGGTGGAAGCTCCCGCCGCCCCGGAGGCGGGGCTGATCGACTTCCACCCCTACGACACCGGCCTGGCCGAGGCCGTCCGGGCGCTGGAGGCGGATCTGCGGAAGCTGAACACCAACGGGCGCCGGCCCTGCGGCCGGGACGAGTTTATCGCCCTGCTGGCGGGTGTCGCCGCCCTGCGGAAGACCCCCGGCATCCCCGGTCCCAACGAGTCGGGGCCCAACTACTTCATCACCCTACCCAAGTGCCCTGACCGCACGGCAGAGCTGGCGTGCAAAGCCCACCTGAAGGAGATCTTCGGCATTACGGACCAGGAATCCATGGTGGAGTTCTGCAACCGGGAGCTGCGCTGCCACAACAACTATCTGGATTTCGAGGGCTTCTGGGAGGGCCGTCCGCCCTTCGACCTGAAGCAGCTCAACGGCGGCGGGCTGGAATTTTTCCAGACGGCCCGTGACTTCTCCGCCCAGTTCTACCCCATCGTGGGCCACAAGGGCTATCTGGCCTGGGATATCAGCGAGTGCGTGGGCCACCTGCGGGCGGGCTACGCCTGCGGCCTGCTCACACGGGAAGAATTTGACGAGATGGCGGAGCATTGGATCGTCCAGGCCCAGATTTTCCAGGACTGGACCGACTTCGCCGTCAGCCTGGTGTGCGGCGAGCTGTACTGGGACTTCCGGGGCGGCTCCAAGCTGCCCGAGCTGAACAAGGGACTGGAGCTGTGGACCAGGCTGGTAAGCATGCTTTTGAACGACGGCGCCGCCTGGGCCAGCGGCCTGTGGTACGTGCCGCCCCGGAAAAAGGAGTTTGGGCTGTGGGCCCCGGAGTTCAAGCTGTACCTCACCGGCTGGGAGGGTCCCAGCGGCTGCTTCGCAACCGACCACATCACCGTTTTGGGCAAAAAGGTGGGCTGGTGCTACCGGGAGCAGCCCACCGAGGGCCGCCCCGACAGCGGCTGGCGGTTCTTCTCCGGCGAGGAGAGCGAGGATTATGTCAACGACCTGGCCCACACCGACGTGTACGACCTGAACACCATCTGCAACTACGACCCGGACATTCTTCCCCTGCTCAGCGCCCCTGTGGGCGTCGCCTACGCCCGCGGCGAGGATGGGAACTTCCACGCGGAGCAGTATACGCCATCGGAGGATTAATATTATGTTAACCGGAAAGGAATTGGCCCGGGCTTACTACGACGGCCTGAAGGAGGCCTACCTCCGGGAGAGCGGCCAGGAACTGTGGGACCACTTCTCCTCTGTGGTCCAGGGGGCCAGCCAGGAGGATATCGACAGTCTGCTGAAACTCTACCCCGACGTGCCGGAGAGCCTCATCGAGCTGCTCAGGCTGGTGGACGGCACCTACTTTCGGGTGTACAGTAAGGAGCAGGTCATTCTCCTTGCCCTGGGCTCCGATATGGAGGAGTACCCCTACTACCTGCTGTCCGTCCAGCAGATGATCGAGACCAAGGACGAGTTTGGGGAGTGGGCCGACTACTTTATCACCCGGGAGTACGGCGATGGCATCCCGGTGGACGAGGGGGTCTGCGACGACCTGGAAAAGCTGCACTGGCTCCACTTCTCCGACTGCGTCAACAACGGCGGCACCTCTCAGCTGTTTATCGACTTCTCCCCCTCCGCCAAGGGCAAAAAGGGCCAGGTGATCCGCTACCTCCACGACCCGGACGAGATGGCCATCATAGCGGACAGCTTCGACGAGTATCTGCAAATGCTCATGGATAACGAATACGACTTTATCAATGAGGACAATGCCACGACCGATGTTATTTTCCCGGTGAGTCTGTAGGGGCGGCCTGTGGCCGCCCGCATCCCCCCAACTGCACCCAAAAATAAACGGGCGGCCACAGGCCGCCCCTACGCCCATTCATCGAAAGGAGCGCGCAACATGATCGAACTGGAACTGAAATACGGCTGCAACCCCAACCAGAAGCCCGCCCGCATCTTTATGGAGAACGGCGAGCTGCCCCTGGAGGTACTCAACGGCAAGCCGGGGTACATCAACTTTATGGACGCCCTCAACTCCTGGCAGCTGGTGAAGGCCCTGAAAAAAGCCACCGGCCTGCCCGCGGCGGCCTCCTTCAAGCACGTCTCCCCCGCCGGGGCGGCCCTGGGCCTACCCCTGTCCGACGTGGAGCGGCAGATGTACTTCGCCCCCCAGGGGGACCTCTCCCCCATCGCCTGCGCCTACATCCGGGCCCGGGGAGCCGACCGCCTGTGCTCCTTCGGGGACTGGGCGGCGCTCAGCGACCCCTGCGACGGCGACACCGCCCGCTTCCTGGCCCTGGAGGTGTCCGACGGCGTCATCGCCCCCAGCTACACCGACGAGGCCCTGGAGATTTTAAAGACCAAGCGCAAGGGCGGCTACAACGTGGTGAAGATCGACCCGGATTACGTCCCCGCCCCCATCGAGCGGCGGAACATCTTTGGCATTACCTTCGAGCAGGGCTACAACGACCTGGCGATTGACGAGAACATGCTGGAGAACATCGTCACCCGGAATCAAGACCTGCCCCAGTCCGCCAAAAACGACATGCTTTTAGCCCTGATTACTCTGAAATACACCCAATCCAACTCGGTGTGCTATGTGAAGGACGGCATGACCATCGGCGTGGGAGCCGGCCAGCAGAGCCGCATCCACTGCACCCGGCTGGCCGGGAACAAGGCGGATATCTGGTGGCTGCGCCAGCATCCCAAAACGCTGGCCCTCCCCTTCCCCGCCGACGTCCGCCGCCCCGACCGAGACAACGCCATCGACGCCTTTATCGCCGGCGTCCTCACCCAAAAGGAGAAGGCGGACTGGATCGCCAAGCTGTCCGGCGTGACGCTGGGCTCCGACGCCTTCTTCCCCTTCGGGGACAACGTGGAGCGGGCCCACCAGTCTGGGGTGGTGTATATCGCCCAGCCCGGCGGCTCCATTCGGGACAACCAGGTCATTGAGACCGCCGACAAGTTCGGCATGGTGATGGCCTTCACCGGGATGCGGCTGTTCCACCATTAAATTGACAGGAGTGAACTGCAATGGGTTTGTTTGGCATGTTTCGGGCAAAGGAGACGCCTTCTGAGCCCCCAAAGAAGGAGCCCTCCCCCTTTGCCCCCGCGCTGATAGAGATCGCCCGGATTATCTCCGGCGGAGATGAGGAAGTCCTCCAGGATGTTACCTCCTGCGCTCAGGACCCCAAGGGCTGGTTTGCGGCCCATCAGGAGCGGTACGAGGAGCGTGGCGTCGTGGACGACCCCGACGATCTGGACCAGGTCCAGTGGCTGGGTCTGGTGGACATTCTGGAGGAGCGTGGCTGGGTCTGCGATCGGGACTGGAAGGACGAGCTGGAGGATTTCTCCTATTTTCTCCAGAATCTGAAGGGATTTCAGGCTTTGGGGCTGGAGCTGGACGAGAGCTGGTTTGACGAGGATGAGGACATCCCCGCCTGGTGTACTGTCCTGACAGAAAAGTGGAAGTCCCAAGAGGTACGGGTCGCCGCGATCAACATCAACACCGACAGCTATGTCCTCTTCCCCACCACCTATGCCCATCTTGACGAGCTGCAAAAACTGGCCGGGGAAATTGGCCAATGTATCGACTATGTTGAACAAATGTAAAAGGAGGTTTCGCTTATGAAGGTCCTAGTGGTAGGTGGAGGCGGCCGGGAGCACGCCATCTGCTGGAAGCTGGCCCAGAGCCCCAAGGTGACGGAGCTCTACTGCGCCCCAGGAAACGGGGGCATCGCCCAGGTGGCCCAATGTGTGCCCATCAAGGCCACCGACGTGGACGGGATGGTCAAATGGGCCAAGGAGAACGCCATGGATTTTGTCATGGTGGCCCCGGACGACCCCCTGGCCCTGGGGATGGTAGACGCGCTGGAGCAGGCGGGCATCCCCGCCTTCGGCCCCAGGGCCAACGCTGCCGTCATTGAGGCCAGCAAGGCCTTTTCCAAGGAGCTGATGAAAAAATACCGCATCCCCACCGCCCAATACGAGACCTTCACCGACCTGGGCCAGGCCCTGGCCTGCATCCGGAAGCAGGGCGCGCCCATTGTAGTCAAGGCCGACGGCCTGGCCCTGGGCAAAGGGGTTGTGGTGGCCTCCACGGTGGAAGAAGCGGAAACCGCCGTCCGGGAGATGATGGAGGACAAAAAGTTTGGCGCGTCGGGCTCCACCGTGGTCATTGAGGAGTGCATGGCGGGCCCTGAGGTGACGGTGCTGGCCTTCTGCGACGGGGAGCACCTGGTTCCTATGCTCTCCAGCCAGGACCACAAGCGGGCCTATGACGGCAACCAGGGCCCCAATACCGGAGGCATGGGGGCCTTCTGCCCCTCTCCCAAGTACACGCCGGAGATTGCCGAGCGGTGCATGAAGGAGATTTTTCTGCCCACCGTCGCCGCCCTGAAGGCGGAGGGCCGTCCCTTCAAGGGAGTCATCTACTTCGGTCTTATGTTAACTAAAGACGGCCCCAAGGTGGTGGAGTACAACGCCCGCTTCGGCGACCCGGAGACTCAGCCCATCCTGTCCATGCTGGACACCGACCTGATGGACATCTTCCAGGCCTGTGTGGACGGCGCCCTGGATCAGGTTGACATAAAGTGGAAATCCGGGGCCGCCTGCTGTCTGGTGCTGGCCTCCGGAGGCTACCCGGTGTCGTACCAAAGCGGCTTCCCCATCACCGGGCTGGCTGAGGCGGAGGCCCTGGGGGCCGCCGTCTTCCACGCCGGCACCAAAAAGTCTGACAGCGGCGAGGTTCTCACCGCCGGAGGCCGGGTGCTGGGTGTCACCGCCACAGGTGCCACCCTGGAGGAGGCCATCGACAGGGCCTACGCCGCTGCCAAGCCCATCTCCTTCCAGGACATGCACTTCCGCACCGACATCGGAAAGGTTTAACCGGCATCCAGCCCCCGGCCTGCGCCGGGGGCTGCTCTTATCGCTCGCCGTCCTTGCCATCGGTGGCCCGACAGGATAAGATTGGGTAAAGATTGGGGAAATCGGGTTGATTTTTCGATAAATTCATGGTAGTGTCAAGGGGAAAGAGAGGCGATTCCATGTCTCCCCTGTCTAAGGTCACCCAGCGCTATCTGTTGGATTTTTCCTTTCGCCTGGCTGTGTTTCTGCTCACCGGATGGGTGTATCTCTCCCGCCCCGGCTGGCTGGACTTCACCGCCCCGGACTTGTCCTGGCCGCTGGTCCTGCTTTGGGGAGTGGTGCTGGCGTCCATGCTGTCCCAGCTCAACGCCAACAGCGGGCTCACCACCGGCTGTTTAAAGCAGTACCCTGGCCGCTTCGACCCCGTCCCGGACTACGACCCCCAGGAGCTGGCCCGGACGGTCCGCTGGCAGAACCGGGGCGCGGTCAAGGTGGCGGCGGTTTGGCTGGCGGTCAACCTCTGCTTCGGCCTGCTGTATCACCGCGGACTGCTGGGCGCGCCCACCCTGGTACTGCTGTGCGCCCTGGCCTACCTGTGTGATCTGGTGTGCGTCCTCTTCTTCTGCCCCTTTCAGTGCTTTCTGATGCGCAACCGCTGCTGCGTCAACTGCCGCATTTTCGCCTGGGGCTCCTGGATGATGGCCGCCCCTCTGATGTGCGTCCCCCACTGGTACTCCTGGAGCCTGTTCGGCGCCGGGCTGCTGGTGCTGTTTGTTTGGGAGGTCCGGTTCCGCCGCTACCCGGAGCGGTTCTGGTACGGCTCCAACCGAAATCTCCAGTGCGCCTCCTGCAAGGAGCAGCTTTGCCGCTACAAGCTGCCCCGCCGGAAGCCCAACGGATAAAAAGCCCCCAGGACAGCTTCCATCAGGAGGCTGTCCTGGGGACCGGCTTTTCTGCCTGGGAGAGCGTGGAGAAACAGCGGATGTTCCCCGCCTAGCCGGACAAGGCGTTGTCCAGCACAAAGCGGATCTGCTCCTTTTCCCTCCAAACCTGAAGGTACTCCTGTGTCTCCTCCGGGTTTTCCGGGTCATATTCCACATCGCTGGCATAGTTGATGCTGTAGGTAGCGTTTGCCGTGGCAAACAGATACCGGCAGGGTATGGCGGACCTCTCCTCCAGCTCAGACGGAGTCATCGGCTCGTCATAGGCTTTCCCAACCCAAAACAAATATCCTATTGTTTCGTCAGCTTCATGGACCATCTTGACATAAACGCCGCACGCGGAACCGTCCTCGTTCATTTCCACCCCATAACGCCCCTTCCAGCTGTCTGGGAGAATCAGCGTCAGACCAATCTTGGGAAGCGCGATGGTCTCCTGCTCCACCGGGACCTCCTGGCTGAAGGCCATCGCCCCAACGGTGAAGCTGGCCAGCATCAGCGCCGCTACTGCGGCTGCCGCCAGGAACCGGCGGAGGTTCCCTGTTTTCCTGTGCCGGCGGTACTGGGCATCCTCTACCAACTGGCCGTCAATGTTTCCAATGCGGTCTGAAAGTTGTCTTTTATTCATAAATCAATGTCCTCGCTTTCTAAATAGTCCCGCAGCTTTTGGCGAATGTGGAAGAGCATGGATTTCACCTTGCTTTGGGTGTAGCCGGTACGGCGGCAGATGTGGTCAATGGAGTCAAAATACCAGTAGCGGCGGATAAAAATTTTCCGTTTCTCCTCTCCAAGGGACCAGAGAAAATTGTCGATCGCCGCCTCAATCCGCTGGTTTTCCATCTCGTCCTCCACGCTGGTCCGGCCTGACACGCAGTCCCCCAATTCCTCCAGAGAGCAGACCGCCTCCGCGTTGCGCTTGGCGGCAGTGAGATAGTCGAAGCGTTTCAACGCCAGGTTTCGGACAATCCGCCCCACAAAGGCTGAAAACCGTTCAGGCCGCTTGGGCGGGATGGCATTCCACAGCCCCAGCCATGCGTCGTTGACACACTCCTCGCTGTCCTCCGGGCTGGATAGGATATTTTGGGCAATATACTGACACAGCCGGCCATATTTTATGGCGGTCTCCTGGATAGCTTCCTCGGCCCGTCTCCAATAGAGCTCTATAATCTGTTTATCCTCCACAACAGGCCTCCTCTCTTTATTTTGAAAAGCGCTTTCACTCCATTAGTACGGTTTTTCAGACTGCGGTTGCAATATTTTTTAACTCACAAACCAGGGCGGACTGCAAATGCCGTCCGCCCTTGGATTATATCCGCCTCAGGAGAGAGCGGAGAAGTCAAAGCTGTCCGCCAGGGCCTCCAGCTCCTCCCGGTCGATGGCCCCGCTGGAGAAGGTGTCGTCTCCCCCGGTGCCGGTGAGAACATTGACAAAGAGGAAGCCCTCCTCCAGGTCGGCCCAGATAAAGCTCCGGCTGGGGCCCAGGGCCAGCTTCACCGCCGTGCCGTGCCGGGTCTGATAGTCCCAGTTTTGATAGCTGGTCAGGTCTCCCACGTTCAGGGTCACCGTGTCAAAATATCCCTTCCTGGCGTAGTGAAACTGGTATTCCACCGTTCCAAAGCCGTCCAGCACCGCGTCGCCGTCAAAGGCGCAGGTGCCGTCGTCATAGGCGTAGCCGTAGTAGCCCACGTTCCCCTCCGCCAGAAAGCCGGGGCCGAACCGCTCCAGCCAGGCCTCCCGGCCGGGGACCTCCACCATGGACTGATGGAGCTTCAGGCCATATTTTTCCACAATCTCGTCAAATTTTTCCGCCATCACATCGTCATAGACGGAGTACATGCTGTACCGCCCATCCTCATCGTAGATGCCGTTGCTGAAGGTGCGGCTGTCGGTATACTGCCAGTAGAATTGATTCCACTCCGCGCAGGCCTGGTTCTCCGGGGTGTCGGCGTAGCCCTGCATGGAGATCATATCCACCAGCCGGTCGTCGTACTCCACCACCGCTCCGGTCTCTTCATCCACAACCGGGACATGGAGGGTGCTTTTTTCCGGGAAGGCCAGGTCCCGCAGGCCGAAGAGGTTGAAGGCCACGGCGGTGGCGGTCATAGCCGCCATCAGGGCGACAATCGCTGCCAGGGCCGCAAAGGTGCGGGCTGGAACAGGCTGTTTTCTCATAGCTTGATAGTCCTCCAAATTGATCTGGACGGACGTATGAACCTGAGAAAACACTTCTTTATACAGGTCTTTATTCCTCATCCTTCCATACCTCCGTCAATTTTGTTTTCAGCTTCTGCCGGGCGCGGGACAGACGGGTGGTCACGGCGGTGGACTTGATCCCCAGCAGCAGAGCAATTTTGTTCACGCTCAGCTCCTCATAGTAGAACAGATACAGCACCGTCCGGTAGCGCTCGGGCAGGGCCATAACCTCCCGGTAGACCTTGCTATGCTCAGGCTGCTGAAACTGCACTGACAGCGCCGCGTCGTCCAGCTCCTCATGCCGCCGAAGCCGGGCCAGGCGCAGACTGTTTTTGCACTGGTTGATGGTAACGCGAATCAACCAGTACCTGGCATGATCCTCGCTCTCAAAGGACTCCTTGCGCTGGAACAGCTTGAGCATTACGTCCTGAACGGTGTCATCCGCGTCGTAGGAGCTGCCGTAATAGTTCAGAGCAATGCGGTATACCATATCCTTGTACCGCTCCGCCAGAGGGATAAATTCCGCCTGTGTCATTTGTCTCTCACGCCCTTTTCTTTGGAAGGCCTTCGCTAAGAATACACCTAAGCCCCCCTGTTTGTCACAGATCAGGAGAAATTTTCCGAAAAAAATTTTTTCCAGCTTCTGTGACATTTTTCCCCTCTCAGGTGTATTACCGGTAGAACACCGAGAAAGGAGTCCATCCACATATGAGAAAAAGAATTCTGACCAGCCTTTTGACCGCCTCGGCCTATGCCCTGGCCCTGGCGCTTGCCTTGGCCGCCTGCGGACCCAAGAGCGGGCCGGCAGCCTCCCTCCCCCCCTCCGGCGGCGCGTCCTCCTGCCTCTCCCCGTCCGGGAGCATACCGCCACAGCCCGCCTCCCCAGCCTCCCCCCAAGATCTGGGGGCGGACGCGGCCAAGGCCTACCGCAAGGCTCTGGAGGACATCTACAACGACCACATCTATCCCAACGGTGACCCGGTTGAACTGCTGCCGGGCGGTCAGATGGAGGAGAACCATTTTGCCCTCTTTGATGTAGACGGCGACGGCGAGACAGAATTGCTCTATCAAAATGACGACGGCCCCATGGCAAGCATGACGATTAACATCTACAGCTTTGACAAGGACGCCGGAACGCTGTATTTGGAGCTGTCCGGCTTCGTGGGCATGACCTTCTTCGACAGCGGCGTCGTCCGGGTGATGGCCTCCCACAACCACGGGCTGTCTGGGCGGGACGACTTCTGGCCCTTCGCCCTCTACCAGTACGACTCCGGCAGCGACGGCTACCTGATGGTAGGCAGCGTGGACGCCTGGGACAAGGAGGACTTCCCGGAGGACTGGGACGGCAGCCCCTTTCCCGATGAGGCGGACCAGGACGGCGACAGTATGATCTACCTGCTCACCCTCGGCGGCCAGGAGGTCACCACCACCACCCTGGACGGGCCGGAGTATGAGAACTGGCTGAAGGACTACACAGCCGGGGCCGCTGAGCTGGACGTCCCCTGGCAGGCTATGACGCTGGAAAACATCCAGGCGGTCGCCCCATAAAACAGAAGCAACACCGCCGCTGCCCTGAGACAGCGGCGGAACTTTTTTCTAAAAACCTCTTGGCTTTTCTGTAGTATCAATATATAATTGTTGTAAGACCAAGAAAGGTGGTGAATTGATTGGCCGTACGCAGAGGCCGTCCTTTTTCTGAAAATCCCAAAGACTTTATACTCCGCGTCCGTCTGGACAAAGAGACACTGGAACAGCTGGACGAGTGCTGTAAAGCGGAACAGCTCTCCCGGTCCGAAATCGTCCGGAAGGGGATCAAGGAACAGCATGGCCGTATCAAAAAATAGAAACAACCCGCCCACTACCACATGCACGGATTGTTTCTGTACCCAACACCCGAAGGTCTGGTAAATTTGATTATGCCACATCTTCGGGCAAAAATCAAGTAAGCAAAACCTCCCCGCTGCCTTGCGGCAGCGGGGAGGTTCATATTTTGGAGGATTATTCCTCGTACATCTTCTGCAGCCGCAGCAGCTTCTCGTAGCGCTTCTTGGCGGTCTCCTCGTTCAGGGCGAAGAGCTCCTTGGCGCGGTCGGGGAAGGAGCGGGTCAGAGAGGAGTAGCGGGCCTCGTTGAGCAGGAACTCCTGGTAGCCGCCGGCGGGGGCCTTGGAGTCCACAGTCAGCTTGGCGCCCTCAGCGGCGGGATTGAACCGGAACAGGTTCCAGTAGCCGCACTCCACGGCCTTCTTCATCTCGGCCTGGCAGTTGGCCATGCCGCCCTTGATGGAGTGCATCTCGCAGGGGGCGTAGCCGATGATGAGGGAGGGGCCGTGATAGGCCTCAGCCTCGGCAATGGCCTTCAGGGTCTGGTTGGGGTTGGCGCCCATGGCGATCTGGGCCACATAGATATAGCCGTAGCTCATGGCGATCTCAGCCAGGGACTTCTTGGGCATCACCTTACCGGCGGCGGCGAACTGAGCCACCTGGCCGATGTTGGAGGCCTTGGAGGCCTGACCGCCGGTGTTGGAATACACCTCGGTATCGAAGACGAAGATATTTACATCCTCTCCGGAGGCCAGCACGTGGTCCACGCCGCCGTAGCCGATGTCGTAGGCCCAGCCGTCGCCGCCGAAGATCCACACGGACTTCTTGGCCAGGTAGTCCTTCTCGGCCAGAATCTTGGGGGAGACGGGGCAGCCGTGAGCCGCGGCGTTTTCCAGAACGGGGATCAGCGCCTTGACAGCCTCAGCATTGGCCTGGCCGTCGTCCTTGGTCTCCAGATACTTCCGGATAACGGCCTTGTCCTCGTCGGGGCCCTGGCCATGCTCCGCCATCTCCTCCAGCATGCCGATCAGCCGCTCGCGGATGGCCTTCTGGCCCAGATACATGCCCAGGCCGTGCTCGGCGTTGTCCTCGAACAGGGAGTTGGCCCAGGCGGGACCCTTGCCCTCAGCCGTAGTGGCATAGGGAGAGGTGGCGGCGGGACCGCCCCAGATGGAGGAGCAGCCGGTGGCGTTGGAGATATACATCCGGTCGCCGAAGAGCTGGGTGATGAGACGGGCATAGGCGGTCTCG
>JAAWEX010000165.1 GCA_022794495.1 Lawsonibacter sp.
CCTGGAGCAGGGGGCGGACCCTTGCTCCAGGGCGCCGGAGTGCCCCACCCTGTCTGTGTGGACCGGGCTGGACCGGGTCATCAGCGAATATCTGGAGAGCGTGACGGTGGCGGACTTGGTCCGAGGAGACGGGAAGCGCGCCTAAAGGCAGAATAAAACAGAGAACCGCCCCTCCGGGGCCGGGTCCTTTTGAAGGAGGACCTGGAACCGGAGGGGCGGCTGTTTGCGGAAAACAGCACCATTTTTTCCCAGAACGAAAAACCCTTGTCTTATTCGACAAAATATACTATAATATCTCATAATTAGCTGGGGACCGCGGTATCTGCTGTTTTGATTGGGTCTTCGGATTTTAGAAAGAGGGATACTTTTTGAAAACAAAGCTTCTGGCACTGAAGGATAAGCTCTGGGCGAAAAACTGGCTGCGGGACCTGCTGAGCAGCGGAATTTTCTTCTGCATGATGGTGGGGCTGGACGGTGTTCTGCGCTTTATCTACCAGGAGGCGGGAATGACACCGCCCGACTCTGATATTCCATGGACATTTACCCTGGCCTGGGCCTTTCTGATTACCTCGCTGGTGCGGCTGTTTCCCGCCAGAGGGCAGAAGGCCGCCATGGGAATATTTGGAGCCCTGTTTCAAGTGCTTTATCTGACCAATGCCCTGCTGTTCCGGGCCAGAGGGACCTTTTTCTCCTTCTCCGCCCTGATCTTCGCGGCGGACGGCTTTCGGTTTTTGGACCCGTCCTATCTCCGGGTACGCAAGCTGGTTTGGGTCGGACTGCTGTGCGGCGTCCTCTCCACGGCCCTGGCTGTCTGGCTGGTCCCGCCGGTAAAGCGAAGCCTGAAGGGCCGGGGGGCGGCGCTGCTGGCAATCGTCCTAAGCGTCGCCGCCATTAACCTGAACCGGGAGAAAAACCTTACCGACCGGCTGGCCATCCACTTTGATATGTATCAGGCCAGCCTGCTCTACGACGACTTCTCCAACCCAAACGAGTGCCTCCCTCTGGCGGGGATGTATCAGTACACCTTTCGGGACTTCTGCATCACCTACGGAATCTACGACAAGCTGGGCCGGGCCAGCCACGGGGAGGTCGTGCAGAAGCTGGACCGGTGGTATGCCGGCAAGACCCCCGACCCGGACAACGAGTGGACCGGGCGTTTCCGAGGAAAGAATGTCTTTCTCATCCAGCTGGAGGCCATCGACACCTGGATGCTCTGCGAGGAGTTTATGCCCAACCTCTACCGCATCCAGCAGGAGAGCCTGGACTTCACCCAGAGCTTTACCCCCCTCTACCTGGACGCGGGCACCTTCAATACTGAGATGATTGTCAACACAGGCCTGGTCTCCCCCTTTACCGGCAGTACCTCCTCCATGTACAGCCGCAACGAATACCCCGACACCCTGGCCCGCCTGCTGACAGCGGAGGGCTATACCGCCAACTCCTTCCACCGCTCCTCCGGCGCGGTGTATAACCGGGCGGAGGTCCACGAGAACTGGGGCTACGCCCACTACTACAGCGGCACGGAGATGGAAATCCCCAGCGAGGAGATGGATTTTGACTCAGCACTTATGGAGGCCTATGACATTATGACCGCCCAGCCCCCCTTCCTCAACCTGGTTATCACCTACTCCGGGCACGGGCCCTACCAGGACAGCCCCGTCTCCGCCCGGTACTTCGACTACGCGGCCCAGCGGCTGCCCGCCGGCGCCGACGAGATGCTGATCCACGCCTTTGCCCACGCCTATGAGACTGACCGCTTTATCGGGAAGTTCTATGACCGGCTGGAGGCGGATGGACTGCTGGAGGACACCGTTTTGGTGTTTTACTCCGACCACTACAACTACTACACCATGAGCGACGGGTTGGTGATGGCCCAGAAGGGGGTGGACGACAAGAACATGATGACCCGCACCCCCTTTTTCATCTACGAGAAGAACACCCTGCCCATGAAAATTGACAAGGCCATCAGCCAGATGGATATCCTGCCTACCCTGGTCAACCTCCTGGGCCTGGACAACGACGGCACCCACTATGTGGGCAACGACATCTTCTCCCCCAACGGGGGCTACGCCGTCTTTGCCGATTACTCCTGGTACGATGGCCAGACCTATTGGAACGCCCTGGGGGACGAGGCCCCCACAGAGGAGATCAAGGCCCGGAACGAGGAGCTGAGAGAGCGCCTGGAGATGAGCTGGGACACCATGCGGGTCAACTACTTTGGCAAGTAGGGCCCTGGTTGATGCAGATGTCTAACTGTCTGCGAACCTCTTGATTGGCCTCATTCAAGTACCGCCAGACGGCATAAAAGCCTCCTGCATGGGCGGCCTTTTCCTGCTCCAGTCCCATGACCATTATTTCAATCGCGTCTAGACCATCGGAAAGGTGCTGGATCGCTTCCTCTAAATCGTATAGCTGCATGGAATTCATATTTTCCTCCTTGCTTTTCACCAGGAGTTATGGCATAATAAATTTGCCGCCCCTCCGGGTGTGGTATTTAGGCAATCGGGGTTGGCTCGCTACTGCTCACCCGGTTGCCTTATTTTTTCAGACCAAGTTCCTCGTCAACTTTTTCGTTGAGCCATTGGGTCTTTGTCTTGTTCTGTTCACTCAGCCTTTCTGTCAGTGCATTTAGTTTTTCACGAGACAGAGGAACGCTAAACTGCCCAATCGTCTCACGCCGCTTACGATAGTACTCAGCCCTGCTTTTCGAAGACAATCCATCATCTCCTGTTGCTAGTCGTTATATATCGAAGCTAGCAACAAGTCAAGGGGTTTCAAAAAAATTTTCAGTCAGGACTACCCACCCAGCAGGTAGTCCTGACTTTTCTGCATCAAAGGAATTTTTCCATTGACTGTTTTTGCAGTTTATTTTAGATGCTGCCTAGGAACCGCAAAAAGGCCTCCTTGCCCTCGGGGGTGCGTTTATACACCCCGGCGTGCTCAAGCACCTGGGCGAAGACCAGGCCGGTCTCCTTCTGGACGATGTCCAGGGCGTTTTCCCGGGTAATGGTGTAGTTCTTGGCGAAGCCCTCCGCCCAGTCCGCGTGCTTCTCGGTCAGCTCGCTGGCCCGGAGGCCGCCTCCGCTGGCCAGGCAGTCGGCCACGGCGGCCAGCTCCTCTTTGAGGCGGGCGGGCAGGACAGCCAGGCCCATCACCTCGATGAGACCGATGTTCTCCTTTTTGATGTGGTGGAGCTCAGCGTGGGGATGGTAGAGGCCCAGAGGGTGCTCCTCGGTGGTCAGGTTGTTCCGGAGCACCAGATCCAGCTCGAATTTTCCGTTCCGCATCCGGGCGATGGGGGTGATGGTGTTGTGGGGCTCGCCGCCGGTCTCGGCGAAGATGAAGGCCTCTTCGTCGGTGTACCCCCGCCAGGCCAGCAGAATCCTGTCCGCCAGGTCGATGAGCCGCTCCGGGTCGGCGGAGACGATCCGCACCACCGACATGGGCCACTTGACGATCCCCGCCTCCACGTCCTCGAAGCCGGGGAAGGTGAAGGGAGTTTCCACCGGGGCCTTCTCCATGGCGAAGGTGTAGTGTCCCCCCTGGAAGTGGTCGTGGGCCAGGATGGAGCCGCCGACGATAGGCAGGTCGGCGTTGGAGCCCACAAAGTAGTGGGGGAACTGCCGCACAAAATCCAGCAGCTTGGCGAAGCAGGCCCGGTCGATCTTCATGGGGGTGTGGAAGCTGTTCAGGCAGATGCAGTGCTCGTTGTAGTAGACATAGGGGGAGTACTGCAAAAACCAGGGGGAGCCGTTGATGGTGATGG
>JAAWEX010000166.1 GCA_022794495.1 Lawsonibacter sp.
TTGAAAAAAGCGGCCCCCTATGTGATGTTTGCGGCGGCCTGGGTTCTGATTCTGGCCACGTTCCTGCTGGGGGAGCGGATCAAGGAGCAGCTCAGCCTTGTGCTGTTTACGCTGGGCGGAGTCCTTTTGGGCTTCGGGGCGGTTGGAATCGCGCTAAGCCGTATCCGGATGTCCCCGGAGCAGCAAAAGGAGTATGAGCGGAGCGAACACGATGAACGGAACGTGGCCATCCGGGAGAAGGCGGCTATGTCCTCCTGGTACTGGACGCTGTACATGCTGTGGGCGGTGTTTATGGTCATCCAGATTTTCGTAGGCGGGCTGTGGGGTGTGGCCGTGTCCGTCGTGGTCGTGCTCCACTGTACCTTCTATATGATCAACATTCACCGCTGGAACAAGAAGATGTAAAGGGGACTCCGAATATGCTGGTAAAACAACTCTTGACAGGCGGCGGGGACTATAAAAAATCCTTAAAACAGCGCCGCTGGGCGGCGATAGGAATGTTAGTCATCGGACTGGTGGGCTTCATGTGCTATTTTCTGCTGGTGCCGGACAGCCATCTGTCCGAGCATGCCCAGGGGTTCTATCTGGGCGCGGCCAGCGGCATCACCGCCGGGTCTCTGATTCTTTTTATCCGCACGCAATACTTGCTCACCCATCCTCAGGCCCAGCGGAAGGCCAAAATCAAAGAGACGGACGAGCGGGAGATGCACATCATGCGCACCGCCGCGCAAATAGCGGGGGGAATCACCATTTTCGGGGTGGTACTGTCCCTGTTCGTCGTCCTGCCCCTGAGCATGGAGGCCTACTACGCCCTGACGGGGGTCGTATTCTTCTACGCCACCGTCTTTTTCCTGTCCAGCCTGTGGCTGTCCAGAAAGCTGTGAGCCGCCGGCTGGAGCTGACCGTCACCTCCGAGCTGGCGGGGGTCAAGGTGGACACCCTGCTCAAGCGGTACATGGGCCTGTCCGGGACGGTGGTGCGGCGGGTCAAGTGGCTGGAGGACGGCATTCTGGTGGATGGCCGGCGGGTCAACACTCGGTTCTGCCCAGAGGCGGGACAGGTGCTGTCCGTCCGCCTGTCCGACCCCCAGCGGAGCAGCAGCGTCGTCCCCGCTCCCGGCCCCCTGGATATTGTCCATGAGGATGCGGACCTTATCATTCTGAACAAGCCCCCTGGGGTGTCCGTCCACCCGGGACCGGGGCATTTCAACGATACATTAGGTAATTTTCTGGTGGATTATTACGAAAAGACGGGCCAGGAAGCTGATTTTCACCCCGTCCACCGGCTGGACCGGGGGACGTCCGGTCTGATCGCCGCCGCCAAGCACCCCCACGCCCAGGAGGTGCTGAAGAACCAGCTCCACACAGAGCACTTTCGCCGGGTCTATCTGGCGGTCTGCGAGGGCGTCTTTGCGGACCTGGCCGGGCGCATTGACGCCCCGCTGGGCCCCAGGCCGGGCTCTCTGATGGAGCAGATGGTCCGGCCCGACGGCAAGCCCGCCCGGACCCGATACCAGGTGCTGGAGCGCTGGGGCGGCCGGTCACTGGTGGAGCTGGAGCTGGAGACAGGCCGCACCCATCAGATTCGGGTCCACATGGCCCACATCGGCCACCCCCTCACCGGAGACTTCCTCTACGGCGTCGAAGACCGGCTGCTGATTCCCCGGCCCGCCCTCCATTCAGCGCAGCTGTCCATCCTCCACCCCATCACTGGAGAAAGGCTGGAATTTTCCGCTCCTCTGCCGGAGGACATGGCCCGGCTGCGGCTGTAGAATATGACAAAAAAACACTGGAAATCTTGTCCCTCTTGTGGTACAATGGCAGGTGTAAAAATTTTGCCATTGGAGGTATGTCAATATGTCCTACCGCGATACTTACCAGGCTTGGCTGACCAGCTCCGCCCTGACCGCTGAGGAGAAAGCCGAGCTGGAGGCCATCCAAAACGACGAGAAGGAGATCGAATCCCGCTTCTTCTCCCAGCTGGAGTTCGGCACTGCCGGCCTCCGGGGCACCATGGGGATGGGGACTTACCGGATGAACATCTACACGGTCAGCCACGCCACCCAGGCCTTTGCCCAGGTCATTCTGGCCGAGGGGCCGGAGGCGGTGAAGCGAGGGGTGGCGGTGTGCTACGACTGCCGCAACCACTCCGATGAGTTCGCCCGTGCAGCCGCCCGCATCCTGGCCAACAACGGCATCCCCGTGCGCCTGTTCGACGCCCTGCGCCCCACCCCGGAGCTGTCCTTCGCCATCCGGGAGTACGGCTGCATCGCCGGCATCAACGTCACCGCCAGCCACAACCCCAAGGAGTACAACGGCTACAAGGTCTACTGGGAGGACGGCGCCCAGCTGCCCCCCAACCACGCCGACCAGGTGGCAAAGATTATGAAAGAGCTGGACGTCTTTGCCGGGCCCAAGCTGAACTGTCCCTCCCCCGCCCCCATCACCATGATGGGCGAGGAGACCGACGAAAAATTCCTGGCCAACGTGATGGCCCAGGTGAACGACAAGGCGGCGGTGGAGAAGGTGGCCGGCGACTTCAAGATGGTATACACCCCCTTCCACGGCACCGGCCACAAGCTCATCCCCGAGGCGCTGAAGCGGCTGGGCATGAAGCACGTCATCTGCGTGCCTGAGCAGATGGTGATTGACGGCAATTTCCCCACGGTGGTCTCCCCCAACCCGGAGAACCCCGAGGGCTTCTATCTGGCGGTGGAGATCGCCAAGAAGGAGGGGGCCGACTTCATCCTGGGCTCCGACCCCGATGCCGACCGGGTGGGTATCATGGTAAACACCGGAAACGGAGCGTTCAAGGTGCTCACCGGCAACCAGACCGGCGTGCTGCTGCTGGACTACCTTATTGGCGCCATGAAGCGCACTGGCAAGCTGCCCGCCAACCCGGTGGCCCTGAAAACCATCGTCACCACCGAGATGGCCCGGAAGGTGGCCGAGGTCAACGGCCTGAAATGCTTCGACACCTTTACCGGCTTCAAGTTCCTGGCCCAGAAGAAGGACCAGCTGGAGAGCAGCGGCGAGGGGAACGTCATCATGTCCTATGAGGAGAGCTATGGCTACATGCTGGGCTCCTTCGTCCGGGACAAGGATGCCGTCACCGCCTCGGTGGCGCTGACCGAGATGGCCGCCTGGTATGCCGGCCAGGGCATGACCCTGTACGACGCCCTGCTGGCCCTGTATGAGAAGTACGGCTTCTACAGCGAGCGGACCATGAATCTGGTCATGCCCGGTTTGGACGGCCTGAAGAAGATGGCCGAGCTGATGGCCCATCTGCGGGAGCAGCCCCCGATGGAGATCGCCGGAGTGGCCGTGAAGGAGCAGAAGGACTACAAGGACGGCAGCGTAGTCTGTGTGGCCTGCGGCAAGAAGTCTCAGATGGAGCTGTCCGGCTCCAACGTGCTGCGCTATGAGATGGACGACGGCACCAGCCTGATCGTGCGGCCCTCCGGCACCGAGCCCAAGGTGAAGGTATATATCCTGGCCAACGGCGAGAGTAAGGAGCTCTGCGACGCCAAGGTGGAAAAGTATGCCGCCTGGGCGGAGAGCCTCAAAGGTTAAAATTGTGTCAAACAGCCCCGGCCTTTTACGTGTGCCGGGGCTGTTCCCCTACAAACCCCACGATTTTACCCCAGAGACCGGGGGGCGATTTGTCAAATATTTTAGCAGTCCGCCCTTGCTTATCCCGTAAAAATTTCGTACAATCAGCCAGACAAATCTTTTTTATCAGGGGGTATCCCTATGA
>JAAWEX010000167.1 GCA_022794495.1 Lawsonibacter sp.
GGAGAGGAGTTTTTGCTGTGCTGCCCTTAGCCACCGCCGCCCAAATGAAGGAGCTGGACCGCCGGGCCATTGAGGAGCGGGGGGTGTCCTCCCTGGAGCTGATGGAGCACGCCGCCCGGGCCGTGGCAGACACGGTGTGGGAGCTGCTCCACCCGGAGGAGGACAGCTTCAGCCCTGTCCTCAGCAGCGTTTCCTCCATGATCGTCATGCGCAAAAAGGACGCCCCGCCCCCCACTGACGAGGAGGAGCGTCAGGCAGAGGAGCTGCGGAAGATCATTGAGGGAAAAAACACCGACCCCACCCCCCGGGTGGCGGTCTTCTGCGGTCCGGGCAACAACGGCGGGGACGGGGCTGCCTGCGCCCGCCTGCTGATGGAAAAGGGCGGTTGTCATGTACGGGCCTTCTTTGTGGGGGGCCGGGCCAAGATGACCCCCGACGAGCGGGCCATGGAGGACAGGCTCACTGCCGCCGGGGGCTGTCTGGAGGATTTCTCCGTGGACATGACTGACCGCTCCACCCTGGAGTCCACCATGACCTTTGAGCAGCAAAAGCTGCTCACCTGGCTGTCCACCTGCGACGTGATGGTGGACGCCCTCTTCGGCGTCGGCCTCACCCGGCCAGTGGAGGGGGTGTTCCGCACCGCCGTCTTGCAGATGCAGAGCCGGCTGGGCTGTCCGGTGGTCTCCTGCGACGTCCCCTCGGGGGTGGACGCCGACACCGGCGGGGTGCTGGGGGAGGCGGTCCAGGCCAAGGTGACCGTTACCTTCACCCGGGGCAAGCCGGGGCTGTATTCCGGGCCGGGGGCGGAGCGGGCCGGAGAGGTCCGCGTTGTGGACATCGGCATCCCCTACGACCTGGAGTTTGAGATGTTCCGGACGCTGCCCCGGCTGGAGGTGGTGCGCCAGCCGGACAGCCAGCTCCCCCTCCGCCCCCGGAGCGCCCACAAGGGGGACTTTGGAAAAATCTTCATCCTGGCCGGGAGCGAGGGCTATACCGGCGCGCCCGTCCTGGCGGCCAGGGCCGCTCTGCGCACCGGAGCGGGGCTGGTGTACTTAGGGGTTCCCCGGGAAATCTACCCCATCGTGGCCGTCAAGTGCGACGAGGCCATGCCCTTCCCCCTGCCAGAGGACTACCCCGCCATTTTGGAAAAAGCCCGCTCCTGTGACATCGCCCTCATCGGCCCCGGACTGGGGCGGGCCCCGGAGACGGAGGAGCTTGTTCTGGCCCTGCTGGCCGATCTCTCTATCCCGGTGGTGCTGGATGCCGATGGCATAAACGCCCTGGCGGGGCATATAGATGTACTGGACAGGCGGCAGGCCCCCACCGTCCTCACCCCCCACGAGGGGGAGCTCGCCCGGCTGACGGGCTGTGAGCTGCCCATCCGGGACCGGCTGACCGCCGCCCGGACCTTCGCCCAGGACCACGGCTGTGTCCTGGTCCTCAAGGGCAGGGGCACCGTTACCGCCGCGCCTGACGGCTCCGCCTGCATCAACGCCGCCGGCAACCCCGGCATGGCCAAGGGGGGCTCCGGCGACGTGCTGGCGGGGATGACCGCCGCCCTGCTGGGGCAGAAGCACCTGCGCCGGGAGAGCGGGGACAGCACCCTGGAGCTGGTACAGGCCGCCGTCTGTCTCCACGGCTTGACCGGCGACCAGTGCGCGAAAAAATTCGGGGAGTACGCTATGCTGCCCACCGACCTCATCGAGGCCCTGCCCCAAATTTTGCGGGAATGGACGGAGGAGTCGTAGGGCGCGGCGCCCCCGGCGCACCGCGTCATGCGGTGTGTCATTTAAAACGGCGGGCCGAGTCGTGCGGTGTGTGGTTCAAAACGGCGGGCCGAGTCGTCCCGCCCTACAACAAATACCGTATGGATTTGGAGGTACTACCTGTGCGCAGACGTCTGATTTGCGTACTAATGACAGCCTTCCTCCTGGCCGGATGCGGTCAGTCGGGAGTAAGTGAAGCGGAGGAGCTGGCCCTGACCATTCGAGGGGAGCACCTGGCCATGGACCGCTGCGCCGCCCGGGCGGCCATCACCGCCGACTACGGCCAGCGGGTCTATCAGTATGAGCTGTCCGTCTCGGTGACAGAGGAGGAGACGGCGCTCACCCTCACCGCCCCGGAGACGGTGGCGGGCCTCGCCGCCCGGCTGGACGGGGAGGAGAGCCTGCTGGAGTTCGACGGTGTCTCAGTAGAGACCGGCCCCATGGATGCGGACGGCCTCACGCCGGTCTCCGCTGTTCCCGCCCTGCTGGAGGCGGCCCGAACGGGCTATATCACCTCCTGCGCCCTGGAGGAGGAGGGGACGCTGCTCCGGGTGGACTGCGGCGACCCGGAGGGGACCCCCGGCGCTGGAGCGGAGACCGCCCTGTGGTTCGACGTATCCACCCACGCCCTGGTCCGCGGGGAAATCTCCATAGACGGCTTCCGGGTGATTCTGTGCGAATTTTCCGATTTTACCGCCGGCTGACCCGTAGGGGCGGCCTGTGGCCGCCCGCGTGTAGGGCGCGACGACCTCGGCGCGCCGTTTGAATATTCAATTTCCAAACAAAAGAGGGATATCCATGACAGACAAAAGAACAGTCCGCACCTGGGCGGAGGTAGACCTGGACGCCCTGGCCCACAACTACCGCCTTCTGCGGGGGCTGGCCCCGGACAGCAGATTTCTGGGGTTGGTGAAGGCCAACGCCTACGGCCACGGGGCTGTCCCTGTTGCCAAAAAGCTGGAGAGCCTGGGGGCGGATATGCTGGCGGTGGCCTGCCTGGACGAGGCGGTCGAGCTGCGCCGGGCGGGGATTGCCATCCCTATCCTATGCCTGGGCCAGACCCCGCCCGAGCTGGCCTCCGACCTGCTGGCGTATGACATTACCCAGACGGTGGGCGACCTGGAGACGGGGAAAGCCCTGTCCGAGGCCGCTGTCAAGGCCGGAAAGACGCTGAAAATCCACGTGAAGGTGGACACCGGCATGGGCCGGCTGGGTTTTCTCTGGCTGGAGGAGGACTCGGCCCCAACGGACGAGGAGGAGGACTGGGCTTTCCGCCAGACGGAGGTCTATGAGCTGTGCTGCCAACCCAACCTGCACGTCGAGGGCATGTTCACCCACTTTGCCAACGCCGACGGGGACGAGGCGTACACCGAAACGCAGCTGCGCCGGTTCCTGGACCTGCGCAGACGGATGGAGCAGTGGAATGTCTGTCCTGAAATTTGCCATTGCGCAGCCAGCGCCGCTGTGTTAAACTATCCTCAGACCCATCTGGATATGATCCGCCCCGGCATCGCCCTGTACGGCTATGTGCCCGACCCCTCGGTGAAGGACCCAGGCTTAAAGCCGGTGATGACGGTAAAGAGCCGGATCGCCGCCGTCCGGGAGCTGCCTGCCGGCAGCTTTATCAGTTACGGCTGCACCGCCCGGCTGGAGCGGGCCTCCAAAATCGCCGTCCTGCCCATGGGCTACGGCGACGGTCTGCCCCGTGTTCTGTCCAACAAGCTGGAGATGCTCATTGGGGACAGGCTCTGCCCCGTCCTGGGCCGCATCTGTATGGACATGTGCATGGTGGACGTGACCGACGCCCCCGGCGTGAAGGCGGGGGACGTGGCCACCGTCTACGGCCCCGGTCTGACGGACTGGGCGGCCCAGCTGGCCGGCACCATCCCCTATGAATTATTGTGCCAGCTCACACCCCGGGTTCCCCGTCTCTATTTGGAGCAGGGGAGCGCAATTTCCTGAAAATTTCTCCAAAAGCCCGTGGAC
>JAAWEX010000168.1 GCA_022794495.1 Lawsonibacter sp.
CTTTGGAATAATTGTGAACGCAAACTTTATATTTCTGCTCAGATTCTCACGTTTGCCCTCATTGCCATCCTCATTAGAAGATTTTAAACAGGCTCTTAGAGTTGACTTCAAGTGATACACTGAACCAAGTTCGATGGGGTAAGGCAGGAGGTGAGGGCATATGCTTGACATTCTTCACCGGGAGCAAGTCTATCTCTGGTATTATTTCCAGCTCCAGCTGTCCCAGATTTTCCGCTACTGGGTGCTGGGCATGGTGCTGGGGATAGCCCTATCTGCCCTGTTCCAGCGGTATGTTCCCGCTGAGGTGGTAGCACAGGCCTGTCCGTGGAGAACGAGGGCTTTGGGGTGCTGATGGCGGCGATAGGGTTGCCCCTCTGCGCCTGCGGCGGCGGGACCATCCCTCTGCTCCAGGCTTGGCCGCTGGACGGTATGAGCATGGTCAGTATTGACCAATAACAGAGGGAGGACGCATTATGGCAAAGCTAGTAGCGTTTTAATCCAGAGCGGACGGACCGAGTGGTGCGAAGCAGTTGATGATGAGCAGTACGGAGTGTTGGTTAGCGTGAGAATGTCTTCCGTATCAGGCGAAGTCTCGCTTTGAAAAAGCAGATGGACTGATACGGCGAAATCAAAAAATGCCCTTTTGGCATTGCTGCCTGGATTGAAAGTCTCGACCCCTGAACAGGTCCCCAATGGGAATCATACTCAGAAAAACGATTAAATTTTTATGAGCCAGAGTATCAAACGATACTCTGGCTCACATGTTTCACCGCACTGATAAATTTTTTCACTGCTGGAGTAGGTGTTAAGGAAAAATCCAGGCCATATGACAAGGAATATTCTGTTTCAAGTGGAATAGTGACAAGGTTTGGGTGGATATCTGAATAAATCTGTTGAGTAATCAGTACATAAGGATTGATTTCACACATGGTAAAGGTGTCCACATCATAATAGCTGGATTCGATAATTTTTGTTTTCGGGTTCATTTGCAGAAGCTCAGACCGAAATGCGTCCAGCTCTTCGGATACGCCAGATATTGGCATAACCAGATCTTCTTCTCTCAAATCTTCAATATGCAGTTTGCGTATTTTAGCCAAACGGTGATTTTGAGATACAGCACAGAGCCCTCTGGAGATGCCCACCACCGGCGGCGATTCCGACCTGGAGTTAGTGCAGGCTGTCAGAGACGGCAAAATCAGCGAGGAGATCATCGATCAGCGGGTAAACGAGATTCTGGATGTAATCCTGCTTGTCACCGAGTCTGTCAAAAAGTACGAGGGCAAGCCCTTTGACATCGACGCCCATCACAGGATAGCCATGAAAGCCGCCGGGGCTAGCAGGTGCAGCCCGATCTGTGGTGCCAGAGGGCCATGGCTCTTGAATGTTACGTTTCGTTGTATGGGAACAATGTGGTGGGCCCGGACGAGTACAAGGAGCATGTGGACAACAACGCCTTCACCAACTACCTAGTCTGGTGGACTATTGACAAGGCGATTGAGTACAGCGAACTACTCCAAAAGGAGAAGCCAGAACTGTACGCCAAGCTGGACGAAAAGCTGGGACTGTCGGCTCTGCGGGAGAAGTGGGTGGAACGCAGCCAATCTCAAGCCGACATCCTTAATCTTGGTGCAGACACCTGTTTGGAGAAACCGCTTGACCTGAAAGAGGTCCTTGCGGTGATCAACGCAGTAATATGTTGGGCTGACCGGCTTGCCAGACCAAAACCGCTCCAATCCGCCCCGCCCATTGAGCATGTGTAGAACGAGGACTACCAGTTCAGTACAACAAGCGTATCCGACCTAATTTCCTCCCTGCGAAAAAAACTGGGGCTCAATGCCAGGGATAACCGCTATATTCAGACGTTCCACGGCGCCGGTTACCGCTTCACCAATCCAGAATAATCCATATAAGCCAGGGCGCGGCGACTGTATGTTCGCCGCGCCTTGATTTTGTCGATTTATCGGTTATTTTGCGGAACAGTTCCAGAAAACGACCAATTCTTCTCCACGCAATTCCCTAACTTCTGCGGTATAGTGATAAAAGTGAACCAAGCAGACACACGCTAACCGCTCTGCAAATTTATGGATCGAGGCGAACTGCTATGTTTGTGACACGAGAGAATGTGATTGCGTTATTGAAAACATATCCCAAGCTCCAGCAAAAGATCAGGCTGCTGGAATATAAGCGTTTACACCCATCGCAGGTATCACAGGATGAGGTCATCAGCGGGCTGGCGCTCTCCCACTCCCTGGACGGCGGCGCAGCTCCCCCCGGTCACATCACCGCTTTCCCGAATAAAATTGTCTAGGACTTTACAATCAGTCCAGCATGGAGATTATGGATTCCCCCTCCGCCCGGGTCAGCGTTTCGAGGGGGCGGAAGGCTCCATTCTCCACATTCATGAGTCCTGCGGCCGCCACGGCCGCCACGGCCTCACGGGCCCAGGGAGCGATCTTCTCCCAATCGGTCCAGGACTGGGCATCGGCCCCCGTCAGGCCGGCATACTGGGTCAGCATAACCGCTGCCTCCTGCCGGGTAACGGGCCGGGCGGCCTGCACCGCCCCGCCGCCCACGCCGGAGAGAATTCCCCGTTCCGCCGCCCAGCTCAGGGCAGGCAGGAACCACTCAATGCCGAAAGTGTCGGCAAAACCGGCCTCCGTACCCTGGGGACTGCCCGCCTTCTGCCACAGAAGAGCGGCGAACCGGCCTCTGGTGAGAGGGGCGTCGGGGTAGTCCTGCTGCTCCAGCCGGTCGGGGTGGGCCAGCAGCCATTCCACGGCGGTGTCCCGGCCCGCCAGGGTATCCTCCATGGTCCGAAGGACGGTCACATCGGGCTCCAGAGCCTCCACGCCCCGACCCGCCCCGGCATCAAAGAGGGTGTCCAGGTCGATGTACTTCTGGGACACTCCCACCCGCAGGCCGGAGTTAGGCAGACGGAAGGAGCCCACCGAGCCGAAGTGATCCACACTCCCGCTGGCTGGTTCACCCACCAGCACGCCCCCCATCTCCTGGAGCTCTACTGCGTTGATGATGGCGGAGGAGAAGGTGGTCTCACCAATAAGACCCACCAGCTCCGCACCCTGGTCCATCTCCCGGCGAAGTACCTCTAGCAGGGGCCAGAGCACCCCGTCGGAGCCCCCGCCGTTGTTCCGCAGGTCCACCACCACCCGGCGGTAGTTTCCCAGTTCCTCCGCAGCCTGGGCGGCAAACTGCTCCATAGGCAGCTCCGGGTCCTCAGCGCAGGCGTTGTACTGGATGTAGTAGGTGTCGGAGTTCAGGGGAAAGGCGCAGTAATAGCAGTCCTGAGCGGCGGTGGCAGGCTGGGGCAGTCCCTCACCCAGCTGGGCAATCTCTATTTTTCCCAGCTCCTCCATAGACACTGGGGTCAGGGACAGCTCTGTCCCCTCCGCCAGGGTGAGGACCAGAGGCTCCCCCGTCTCCACCATGCCCAGATACTCATAGAGATCGGCCACGTTGCAGGCCTGCCGGAACTGACGGCGCAGCTTCACCGGGTTATCGGCGCTGAGCAGCCCGCCAAAGGCTTCCGCCGCCTGAGGCACTGGCTTTCCCGCTACTGAGATTACCTCCCGGCCCAGCAGCTCCCGGTGTTCCGCCAGGAGGGCGGACAGATACCATTTGCCCTCCCGCCAAGTCAGCGAGAA
>JAAWEX010000169.1 GCA_022794495.1 Lawsonibacter sp.
CTGGGCTGGCTGGTCTACCTGCTGGCGGGGAAGTCCATATTCGCCGCCTTTCTGGCCTCGATGGCCATCGGGCTGTATTCAGAGGTTATGGCCCGGCTGCGCCGCTGCCCGGTGACCGGATACCTGCTGGTGGCTCTGCTGCCCCTGGTGCCGGGAGGAGGCATCTACTACGCCATGAGCTACTGCGTTTCTGGGGATACCAATATGTTTTTAGAGACCCTGCTCCACACCTTTGGCATGGCGGCGGCCCTGGCGGTGGGGGCCATGCTCACCGCCTCTCTGTTTCGGGCGGCCTATCCCCATTTGTACCGCCCCAAAAGCCATGGGAAAGCTTGACAGAAGCGGCCTTACGGCTATAATAGGGAGTGGGTCCGCCCCGGCGGACCTGGGGAAAATAGTTCTTTAAAGAGGGGATGCTGAATGAAGGTTAAAAAGGCTGTGATACTCTGGCTGCTTGTGGTCCTGGCGCTGCTGGCCGGGGCGCTGCTGGCCGGAGTGTCCGGGCGGACGGAGACGGTGCAGCAGACCATGCGGGACGCAGTGCTGCACGACGTCAACCGGATCAGTCTTCTGGGGCTGAAGGAGGTAAACCCAGGGCTGATTTCCGCCTTTGCGGTGACAGCTGTGCTGCTGCTGGCCGCCGCCTGTATTCGACTGTTTGTGATTCCGCGCTTTCAATATATCCCGGGAAAGCTCCAGCTAGTCCTGGAGGAGGCGGTAGGGCTTTTTGACAATATGGCTAAGGGGAGCAGTCCCCACCGATTCGGATTTTTAAATGCTTACATCTTTGCCGTTGGCGCTTTCATCTTTGTGGGCACGCTCTTTGAGCTGCTGGGCCTTCAGGGCATCACAGTCCACGGACATCCGATTACCCTGCCCGCCCCGCTGTCTGACGTAAACGCGGCCATCGCCCTGGGGACGCTGTCTTACCTGGTGATTCTCTCCGGAGGCATTGCCGGAAACGGGATAAGAGGGGTTAAGAAGACGCTGAAGGAGTTCTCTCTGCCCATCTCCATGAGCTTCCGCCTCTTTGGCGCGCTGCTCAGCGGTCTGCTGGTAACCGAGCTGGTGTATTACTATGTCAGTCTCAGCTTTGTGCTTCCGGTGGTGGTGGGCGTGCTGTTCACCCTGCTCCACGCCGTGATTCAGACCTATGTGCTCACCATGCTGGTGTCGATGTACTACGGCGAGGTGTCTGAGCCAGAGCCGCCGAAGCAGAGACGAAAAAAACGGAAAAAGACCCGCGGTGCGGAAACATAATAAATGAGGGAGATTTTGTCATGAAACAGATGTGGAAGCGAATTTTGATTGTAGGCGGGGCCCTGATGCTCACACTGGCCCTGGCGGTTCCCGCCTTTGCCGCCGAGCCCGTCCAAACCGATCCAACCGCCGCTGTGGACGCCGTGGAGGAGAAGGGCGAGGGCCTGACCACCGGCATGAAGGCCATCGCCGTGGCGCTGGCCATCGGCATCGCCGCCGGCGGAGGCGGTATCGGCATGGGTCTGGCCACCGCCAAGTCGGCGGAGGGCATCTCCCGGCAGCCCGAGGCGGAGGGGAAGATCAGGACCATGATGATGCTGGGACTGGTCTTTATTGAAACGGCCATCATCTACGCGCTGCTGGTGGTCATACTCATTATCTTTGTACTGTAAGGCAGGTGAGTACCGTGCCGTTGAATATTGACTGGCAGCAGATTCTGCTGCACTGGATGAATCTGGCGATCCTCGCCGGCGGACTTTACTTTTTGCTCTGCAAGCCGGTGAAGCAGTTTATGGACAAGCGGGAGGAGTACTACCGCCAGCTGGACCGGGAGGCCAATGAGAAGCTGGCCGAGGCCCAGCGGGTCAAGGCGGAGTATCAGGAGAAGATGGAAGGGGCTGAGGAGGAGATCCACCAGACCAGGGCCAAGATCCAGCAGGCGGCCCAGCAGTCCGCCCAGGAGCAGCTGACCCAGGCCCAGGCCCAGGCTAAACAGATTGTGGACCGGGCCCGGACGGAGGCGGAGCACAGCAGAGAGCGGGCGCTGAAGGAGTCTCAGCGGGAGCTGCGCAGGCTGGCGGCGGAGGCCACCAGGCGGCTGGCCCTCCAGGAGGACCCGTTCGACCAGTTCCTGGATCTGGCGGAGAGGGGAGAGGACGATGAGGAGTGAAAGAAGCCGTCTGAACGCCCTGCTGCGCAGCGCCCGAGAGCCCAGCCAGGAGCAGATGCAGCGCTTTACCCGGTTTCTGGCGAAAAAATATGGCCGGAAGGTCCCCCTGCGCTGGGAGCGGGACGAGGCCCTGAGCTCCGGCTTCCGCCTTGAAGTGGGCTCCGACGTCTACGACTGGACCCTGGACGGACGGGTGAGGCAGTTCCAGGACTACCTGCGGCAGCTTCAGCCGGGGGCCCAGGACCTGCTGCCCCTGATGCGCCAGGCGGTGGAGGAGTGGACCCTGGCCGCCGTTCCCGAGGAGATCGGCCATGTGCTGACGGTGGATGGCGAGATTGCCACCGTGGGCGGACTGGATCACGCCCAGTACGGCGAGATTCTGATCTTCACCTCCGGCGTCAAGGGGATGATCCAGGACCTGCGCCGGGACAGCCTGAGCTGCATCCTCTTTGGCGACAGCGAGAATATCAGCGCGGGCAGCATCGTCCGCCGCACCCTGAAAACCGCCGGGATGCCGGTGGGGCAGGACTTCCTGGGCCGGGTGGTGGACGCTCTGGGGGTGCCCATCGACGGAAAGGGCCGCATTCAGGCGGAGAGCCACCTCCCCATCGAGACTCCCGCCCCCGGCATCCTGGACCGCCAGCCGGTGAACACCCCCATGGAGACCGGGCTGATGGCCATCGACGCTATGTTTCCCATCGGCCGGGGTCAGCGTGAGCTGATTATCGGCGACCGGCAGACCGGCAAAACCGCCATCGCCCTGGACGCCATCCTCAACCAGAGGGGGAAGGATGTGGTGTGCATCTATGTGGCCATCGGACAGAAGACCAGCTCTGTGGCCCAAATGGTGGAAAACCTGTCCCGCAGGGGGGCCATGGAGTATACCTGCATCGTCAGTGCGTCCGCCGGGAGCTCTGCCGCGTTACAGTATATCGCCCCCTACGCCGGCTGCGCCCTGGGGGAGTACTTTATGTATCAGGGAAAGGATGTGCTCATCGTCTATGACGACCTGAGCAAGCACGCCGTTGCATACCGGGCCCTGTCGCTGCTGCTGGAGCGCTCCCCTGGCCGCGAGGCCTACCCGGGCGACGTGTTCTACCTCCACTCGCGGCTGCTGGAGCGGGCCGCCCACCTGAGCGGCGAGCTGGGGGGAGGCAGCATGACCGCCCTGCCCATTGTAGAGACCCAGGCGGGGGATGTGTCCGCCTATATTCCCACCAACATCATCTCCATCACCGACGGGCAGATCTTCCTGGAGAGCGACCTCTTCTTCTCCGGCCAGCGGCCCGCCGTCAATGTGGGCCTGTCGCCGTTTTATCCAGCTCCATCAGGCAACTGAATGCCAGCCTGGGCACACCCGCATTGAGGGAACAGATCCCGTTGCTCAGTTCCCTCGGAAGCATGGGGA
>JAAWEX010000170.1 GCA_022794495.1 Lawsonibacter sp.
GGCCATCGCCGCCATCTCCCTGCTGGTGGGCGGCATCGGCATTATGAATATCATGCTGGTGTCCGTCACCGAGCGCACCCGGGAGATTGGCGTGCGCAAATCCCTGGGGGCCAAGCGCCGGGACATCCGCAGCCAGTTCGTCATCGAGGCGGGCACCACCTCCGCCATCGGCGGCATTTTGGGCATCGGCTTCGGCTGGATGCTGGCCAAGGGCATCGGCGCGGTGCTGGGGGGAATGCTTTCTGAAAATATGGGCGGCGGCGTCTTCGATGCCACCCCCACCATGGGGGCGATCCTCCTCAGCTTCAGCGTGTCGGTGGGCATCGGTGTTCTGTTCGGCTACCTGCCCGCCAACAAGGCCGCGAAATTGAACCCCATCGATGCGCTAAGGTATGATTGAGCGCTTGTAGGGCGTGACCACTGGGCACGCCGCTGGCATAAAACGGCGTGCCGAGGTCGTCGCGCCCTACACCCTAAGCTAGAAAGGAAGTTACACCATGAAAACAAAACGCCTTTTCTCCGCGATTTTAGCGGCCTGCCTGACCCTTGCCCTGGTCCTGCCCGCCTCGGCGGCGGGGAACGCCGCCTCGCTGGACGAGGCCACACAGGCGGTCACCGCCCTGGGCATTTTCAACGGAACGGAAAGCCTGTCCTCCAAGGTGACCAGAGCCGAGTTTGTCGCCATGGCGGTAAGAGCCATGCCCGGCGGGGACGGGGTGGGCCAGGCGGCCACCTCCCCATACCCCGACGTACCCCGCAGCCACTGGGCCAGCGGCTACGTGGAGGCGGCGGTGAGCCGGGGGCTGGTCACCGCCTTCAGCGACGGCACCTTCCGCCCTAACCAGGAGGTCAAGCTGGCTGAGGCGGCCTCTATGGTCCTGTCGCTCCTGGGCTACCAGGCCGGCGACTTCTCCGGCTCCTACCCCTCCGGTCAACTGGCTATGTACCACAGCCTGAAGCTGAGCCAGGGCGTCACCGCCGCCGGGGCCGCCTCCCCCCTCACCCGGCAGGACGCGGTGTATCTGTTCTACAATCTCCTCTCCGCCCGGACCAAGGACGGCTCCCCCTACATCCAGCTTTTGGGCCACAGCCTGGACGCCGCAGGCAAGCCGGATGTGGTGGCCCTGGTCAACGGCCAGATGGAGGGCCCGGCGGTGGCCCAGCCGAACTGGAGGTCCGATCTGGGGTTCTCCCCCAGCAAGGTCTACCGCAACGGCGCACCGGTTGACGCCTCCGCCGTCCAGCGCTACGACGTGCTCTACTGGAACGCCTCCATGGGGACGGTGTGGGCCTACAGCAAGAAGGCCACCGGGACCATCCAGGCCATCGAGCCCTCCGGCGCCAGCCCCACCTCGGTAACGGTGGCGGGCCGGACCTACGCCATCGAGACCTCCGCGGCCTCCTATGATCTGTCCGACCTGGGCGGATACCGCCTGGGGAACACCGTCACCCTGCTGCTGGGCCGGAGCGGCGGCGTGGCCGCCGTGGCCGATGTGGCCGCCAGCGCCGGAGAGCGGGTGGGCGTTGTACTCAGCTCCGAGAAGGCCTCCTACCCCGACGGCTCCGGCGGCAGCTACACCGCCCAGACCGTCACCATCCTGGCTACCGACGGCCAGACCTACCAGTACCAGTCCCACGGAGCCTACCAGAAGGGCAGCGTAGTCCGGGCCATTGTGAACGACAAGGGCGAGGTCACCCTCCGGGGGCTGGGAGGCGGCTCTCTCAGCGGCAAGGTGAACGCCGACGGCTCCAAGATTGACAAGCACCCCATCGCCCAGGGGGCGGAGATTCTGGACGTGAGCGACAAGCGGGGGGCCGTGGTCTACCCCAGCCGCCTGGCCGGGCTGAATCTGGACCGGGGCGACGTACTCTGGCACTCCCTGAACACCAGGGGGGAGATCGACACCATGATCCTCAAGGACGTCACCGGCGACGCCTATCAATACGGCATCCTCACCCGCTTTGAGGAGATGGGCGAGGGGATGAGCCGGTTCTACAGCTACGCCTATGACCTGGCCGGCACGTCCTACAGCCTGCCCAGCTCCACCACCCGCTTCCGGGTGAGCAGCGGCCCCATCCAGCTGCTGGGCGACCCCTCTGACCCCGACCGGCTGTACTCCCTCACCTCCGCCGGGACAGGCCACGTATCGGGGGGACAGTTTATCTCGGGCAGCAAGAAATACACCCTGTCCGACGGCGTGCTGGTCTATGAGAACCGGGATGGCCGGTACTACCTGTCCAGCCTGGCCCGGGCGGAGAGCGCCGGCAGCGTCACCGGCTGGTACGACAAGGCCGAGTCCGAAGGCGGGCGTATTCGGGTGATTGTGGTCCGCTGAGGCCTCTTTCACAAGATCTGGCCGTTTCGCCCGCCTCCATTTGGAGGCGGGCGTTCTTTTTTGTTGAAAACGCCCTCATCCTGTGGTAAAATAAGGAGAATTGCTTTAGAAGAGGAGGTCCCGCCATGAGGACCATATCCGCCGCTGAAATTACCGCCGCCGTGGCCCGGCTGTGCATCCGGGCCAACACCGTCCTGCCTGAGGACGTAATCGACCACATGGAGCTGGCCTGTTTTTGGGAGACCTGGCCCCTGGCTGAGGAGACCCTGAAGCTGCTCCAGCAGAATCAGCTGGACGCCTGGAAACGGAATCTGCCCATCTGTCAGGACACGGGGATGGCCTGCGTCTTTGTGGAGCTGGGCCAGGAGGTCCACATCGACGGGGACTTTGAGGAGGCCATCCACCAGGGGGTCCGCCAGGGGTACACAGAGGGCTATCTGCGCAAATCCATCGTGGCCGACCCCCTGCGCCGGGTCAACACAGAGGACAACACCCCGGCCTCTATTACAGTGCGTATTGTCTCCGGAGACCGGTGCGCCATTACCGTGGTGCCCAAGGGCTTCGGGTCGGAGAACATGAGCCGGCTGGCGATGCTCAAGCCCGCTGACGGGGTGGAGGGCGTAAAGCAGTTTGTGGTGGAGACCGTCCGGCTGGCCGGGCCCAACCCCTGTCCGCCGGTGGTGCTGGGGGTGGGCATCGGGGGCTCCTTCGACAAGGTGGCTGCCCTGGCCAAGCACGCCCTGCTCCGCCCCCTGAACGAGCCCAACCCCGACCCCTTCTACGAAAATCTGGAGGACGAGCTGCTGAAGGAGGTCAACGCCCTGGGTATCGGCCCCCAGGGGTTCGGCGGAAAGATCACCTGCCTGAACGTTGCCATCGAGACCGCCCCCACCCACGTGGCTGGTCTGCCGGTGGCGGTGAACGTGAGCTGTCATGTCACCCGGAGAGCGACAGAAATCTTGTAGGGGCGGATATCATCCGCCCGCAAGAACCCCGGAGCAAACCTGACGGGCGCATCATATGCGCCCCTGCACCCGGGCCGAAAAAGAACCGCGGCGCGCCGGGTCGTCGCGCCCTGCACCCAAATCACGGAGGGATTTTCATGCAACATAAACTGACTACTCCCGTCACCCGGGAGGACTTGGCCCCGCTGAAGGCGGGGGACACGGTGCTGCTGTCCGGGGTGGTATACACCGCCCGGGACGCCGCCCACAAGCGG
>JAAWEX010000171.1 GCA_022794495.1 Lawsonibacter sp.
CCGCCGGGCGATGTCGTTCTTGGGGACGTATCGGAAGATGGACAGCTCAAAGGCGTCGATGGCGTACTCCACGTGGGAGGTAATGAAGATGATCTTCACGTTGGGCAAAAAGGGCCTGATTTTTCCGGCCAGCTCCATCCCGGTGCTGCCGGGCATTTCAATGTCCAGCAGAATCAGGTCAAAGAAAAATCCGTCCTCAGTGATGTCGCAGCGGAGGTTGTCGCTGCGGGTATAGGCGGCAATCTCACCGGCGCTCCCGCATTGCTTCAGACAGTCCTCCGTAATTTTTTGGTTGGACTGGACAGCGGCGCTGTCATCGTCGCAGATGGCAATATGCAGCATAGGGCACTGTGCCTCCCTTATTTTTCTGCCCCACATTATACCGCGCTTGACGTATTACCGGCAAGCGGGAAGTGAAGTATTTAACAAAACACACAAATAAAATTTTTGCCCGTTTTTTTCCGTCAGCAGCGCCCCGTGGTACTTTTCCGCCACCGCCCTGATGTTGGAAAGTCCAGTTCCTGCCGGGGGCAGTGGTCCGCCGGAGCAGGTATTCTCAAAGGTCAGCATGTAAAAGTCCCCTTGCCGCTTCCCGCTGATGCGGATCGTCTTGGCTCCATCGCTGGCGCGGCAGGCGGTGATGGCGTTGTCCAGGGCGTTGGCGAAGAGTACGCACAAATCAAAATCGTCGATCCCGCAGGGCTTGGGCAGAGCCAGGGACACCTCCGCGGCGATCTCCTTCACCAGTCCCAGCTTTTCTCCCAGCAGGATATCAACCACCGGGTTGCCGGTCTGGTAGGGAAAGGACAGAGACGCTGAGACAGTCTCCAGCCTTTTCAGATACTCCCGGCCCTCCTCCAGTTTTCCGCTCCGGAGCAGGCCGTCCAGGACGGATAAATGGTTTTTGATGTCATGGCGAAAGGATTTCGTCTGTTCATAACGAGCTTGGGCCTCGGTGATGTAGACTTTCTGTGTGTGCGCCGCCTGGGTCAGCGATTGCAGCTCCGCCTGGGCCTGAAAGCCTTGGCACAGCTGGCGGTAGGCGTACAGGGTACACAGCAGCGCCGCCAATCCCATAGCTTGCAGGAGCAGCAGCGTACTGTGCCTTCCAACTTCCTCCAGAGAGACGATGGGAGCAAAAAAGCTGTAGGCGGTCTCGAGAATATACAATTCCGACGCAAAGAAAAACAGTCCGGGAAACAGAAGAAGTCCGATATAAGGCGTCTGGCTGTCCTCCGTCCAGGCCAGGAACTTCAGTACAGCATAATAGCAGCCCACACACAGCGCAAAGAAAAGAATCTGCGCTGCCAAAAGCAGCAGATACAGCAGAGAGCTGCCGATAAAGCGGGGAAAGAGCGCCGCCTCCACAGAATTGATAATGCCAAAGGAGAGCTGGGAGATGTAGAAGGCCAGCACAGCAGCCAGCCAGGACACGGCCGGTTGATTCCCCATCCCAAAACGGCTGACAGCATACAGTTCCAACACCCCTGCGGCAATGGAGAGCGTCCCGCCGAGGGAAAGCCTGACCGAGACAAGCTGGAGCGCGGTCAAAAGGAGGATGTAAACAGCAAAGTGCAGCGGCTTCTTCTTTTTCCCGGTGAGGCGGCCGACGAAGAGAAGGTGCATCACGCCTTGCCCCAGAAGGCATATCCCGTCCAGAAGCAGCGCGAAATAGTCCATGTCAGATTCCCCTCTCTCTCATATAGCGCAAAAGGGCCTGGGTCAGCTCCCGTTCCCGCAGCCGGGAGGCGGGGATGCGTACGCCCTGGGGCAGCAGGACCTGCCCGTCCTGGCACCCGCGCACATAGTCCAGGTTAACCAGATAGCTCCGGTGGCACTTGAAAAAGCGTCCATCCACCCGCCGTTCCAGGTCTTCCAGCTTGTTGTAATAATCGCTTACTGTCCCGTCACTTTTGTGGAGGTAGATTTTCCGGCCCAATACCTCACAGTACACAATGTCCGACAGGAGAACCACCTCGCAGCCGGTTCCCTTCTGGATCACGAGGTCTCCAGCCGTCCTCTGTTCCAGGGAGCGGAGAGCCCGATCCATTGTCTGATGAAAGCGGGCACTGTCCAGAGGCTTGAGCAGATAGTCAAACGCTTCCATCTGGAAGGAGTCAAATACACACTCCTTCAGCACCGTTACAAAGATCAGCAGGCTGTGATCTCCCCGCCGGCGCAGCAGTCTGGCTGTCTCCATTCCATCCGGCTGTTCCATCTGGATGTCCAGGAAAATCACATCAAAACTGCCGCCGGCATCCAGCAGGGCACGGCCATCGGAAAAACTGCTGAGGTCGTAAGCGGTGATTAGATTTTCTTTCATATACTCCGCAAGATGACCGGCAAGAGCTTGGGCCATTATGGGCTCATCATCACAGATTGCAAATTTTATCATGTTCACCACCAGGTTTTTTGATCAGATTAGCAGAAATTAAGCGGAGAGACAAGATTCATTGTAACAGAATGTGGAAAATATGTCATGAGATGCTATTGCAAAAGGCCAGCGGAGCAGCCGCAGCCGCCCCGCTGGTGAGATGGGGCTACAGTCAGGTAATATCCCGTTTCTGATATACCGCTCCCGCGATCCGATAGGAGATAAATAGGCAGACGGCAGAAATTTCAAGTTCAATATTGCTCTATCGCTTTTATTTCTTCCTCGCGGAATTTATATCTCCCAGCCATTTCATCACCCGGATGTATTGTACCATATCCTCTGCCTAATTCAAATAATTTTCAGAAAAACAGTATTATCTATCCTCTGCTTTTCTTTGGACAGGCCGCCTTTCGACAAGCTGAAGGGTGGCGCTTCGTAAGGAAGTGCCACCCTTATGTGAGATCTTTTCTTCGGGGGCCAAACGGTGCTTTCCTCTCGCAGATGAAGGGGTTAACGTTCTTCTTTCTATGGGGTAAATTCAGCTGTCCATATGGGTTGCCGCAAGAATCAGTTCAACACAGCGCTCAATCTCCAGCTTGCTGCTGTTCAGACAGAGATCATAATTTGCCGCCATCCCCCACGCCTGATCGGTGATATGCCTGTAGTAGCTGGAACGCTTTCTGTCCCGCTCCTTCACATGACTTCTGGCGGCGTCAACGGCAACCCCATGCTCCGCGATGACGCGGTTGGCCCGGTCAGGCAGCGCGCCGGTGATAAAGACGTGGAAGCAGTCCTCCCGCCCTTGCAGGATGTAGTCGGCGCACCGCCCCACAATGACGCAGGACTCCTTCTCCGCCAGCTCCTTGATCAGCTCGGTCTGGTAGGCGTTGACCTGATCCGGCAGGGCCATATTCCCCCTCTGATTGGCGTTATAGGCCGAGTAGCCCCGGGATGAAACGCTGGTGAACAGGCTGCTGGCGGAGGAGTATTCCCCCTCCCGCCGCACCGTCTCGGCGGACAGCCCGCTGCGCTCCGCCACGATCTGCACC
>JAAWEX010000172.1 GCA_022794495.1 Lawsonibacter sp.
GGTGATCTTCACAGTGTCGGCCAGCTGGTTGACGCCCTTCTCCAGCGCCTTGCGGGCCTCCTCGCCGTAGCAAATAATTTTAGCCATAAAGCATTACCTCCAAATTATGATTTGATTTACTCCACAATGGCCAGGATATCGTTCTGGCGGACGATGGTGACCTCTTCGCCGTCCAGCTTCACCTGGGTACCGGAGTACTTGCTGGTGATGACCTTGTCGCCCACCTTCACGGTCATGACGACCTCCTTGCCGTCCACCATGCCGCCGGGGCCGACGGCGATGACCTCAGCCACTTCGGGCTTCTCCTTGGCGGCGCCGGTGAGGATGATGCCGCCCTTGGTGGTCTCCTCCGCCTCCACCAGTTTCACGATGACGCGGTCAGCCAGGGGTTTGAGTTTCATAATAGGTTCCTCCTTATATCCTTCATTTTTTGGAACAACAATTTTCAGTGTTTAGCACTTGTTTTCTTCGAGTGCTAAATCTGTATTAGATAATAACCGCTTTCCAGCAAAAAATCAACCCCCAATTTCAAAAAATTAGGGGCTGATTTAAAAGATTTTACATTTCGTTCACAAACAAGCTCTTCGAGTGCTAATTTTGGGTCTGCCCCACAGCGGTCAGGAGTCGATAAAGCTCCGGACGCGCAGCTCCACGCCCAGCCCCTCCGCAATTTGCCGGCAGCGCTCAATCTCCTGGGGAGTCTTGTCCTTGTCCACAATGGTCAACACCACTTTGGGGACATAGACAGCAGACTCCTTCGCAAAGTCCAGCATAGCCTGGTAGGCCGCCTCCCCCTGGATGGGGTGGCACAGGGCCGCATAATCCGCTGCGTTGGTGGCATTGAGGGAGATGGACACGGTGTCGATGCGGCCATGCAGCTCGGCGCACACGTCCCGGCCGTTGATGAGGTTGGCGTGGCCGTTGGTGTTGATCCGCACCGGGGGCAGCTTGTCTCCAAAGCGCTCCTTCAGCCGGTCCACCAGCCACAGCAGGTCGTCCAGGCGGTAGGTGGGCTCGCCGTAGCCGCAGAAGACGATCTCCCGGTAGGCACACACCTCCCGGCTGAGGAAGCTGTCCAGGGCCTCCTCTCTGGTGGGCTCCCGCTCCAGCCACAGGGAGTCCTCTGTGTAGATGGAGCCCTCCGCCCTGCCCTGGCGCAGGCAGAACTCGCAGGCGCAGTTACAGCGGTTGGTCAGGTTGACATACAGCGCGCCCTCATACTCATAGGTAATGGTCATAGCAAATCCTCCTGTCCGGCTTAAAAGTGGGTCCAGTACTCCTTATAGTTGTCCTGGAGCAGCTGGGGGGTATCCAGGCCGTAGGGGCACCGGGAGGAGCATTGGCCGCAGTGCAGACAGTTTTCGATCTTTTTCATCTCTCCCTGCCACTCCTCCGACAGCCAGCCGGCCGAGGGGGCCCGGCGGATCAGCAGATTGATCCGGGCGCACTGGTTGATCTGGATGTCCACCGGGCAGGGCATACAGTAGCCGCAGGAGCGGCAGAAGCCGCCGGCCAGCTCCCCCCGGTCCTTGTCGATGACGGCCTGGTATTCCGGGGTCATAACAGGGGTCTCCCGGACGGCAGCCAGGAACTGGTCCAGCTCCCACTCGTGCTGCACCCCCCAGATGGGGACCACCCCCTCCTGCTGGGCCATCCAGGCGGCGGCGGCTCTGCCGTCCTGAATCAGGCCGCCGGCCATCCCCTTCATGGCCACAAAGCCCATGCCCTTCTCCCGGCACTTGTCCACCAGCTCCCGGTCCTGGGGGCCGGAGAGGTAGCTGTAGGGAAACTGGAGCAGGGCATACAGCCCGGAGTCGATGGCCTCATGGGCCACCGCAAGACGGTGGTTGGTGATGGCGATGTGGCGGATTTTCCCCTGGGCCTGGGCCTCCAGGGCGGCGTCGTACAGGCCGTCCTCCCCGCCGGGTTTTGGGCAGAAGGCGGGGTTGTGGAACTGGTAGACGTCGATATAGTCCGTCCCCAGTTTTTTCAGGCTTGTCTCCAGCTCCTTCTTCATCTCCGCGCCGGTTTTGGCCATGGACTTGGTGGCAATCACCACCTTCTCCCGGATACCGGCGAAGGCAAAGCCCATCTTCTCCTCGCTGTCTGTGTAGGCCCGGGCGGTGTCAAAGTAGTTCATCCCGCCGTCCAGCGCCTTGCGCAGCAGATGGGCCGCCTCCTCTTTGGAGATGCGCTGGATGGGCAGACAGCCAAAGCCGTTTTTCTCAATGGTGATCCCGGTGGAACCTAATTGGATTTTTGTCATTAGGTGAGCCTCCTTTTCCGTAGGGGGCGGCCTCTGAGCCGCCCCGCTGTCTCTTCTGGGGGGAACGGGCCGGGACAGAGCCCGGCCCCTACATCACATCCCCTTCAGCTGTCCCTCCAGCTTGGCCACCAGCTCGGTGAGCTGGACGGCCCGCTCCTTCTCGGCCTCCACCACCTGGGCGGGCGCCTTGTTCACAAATCCGGGGTTACTCAGCTTGGTATTCAGCTTCTCCAGCTCGGCGGACTGCTTTTTCAGCTCCTTTTCAATCCGGGCCTTCTCCTTAGCCAGGTCCACCAGCTCGCCCAGGGGGATGGACAGCTGGGCGGCGTGGGTGACGATGGACACCTGTCCGGCCTGGGCGGCGTCGCCGTCGGCCTTAGCGTCAGCGAAGGGGACAATCTCCACCTCGCTGGCGTAGGCCAGCTTTTTCAGGAAGGGCACGCCCAGGGTGAAGGTCTCCGTCTCCATGGTAGCTACGGTAAGGCGGGCCTTTTTGGAGGGGGGCACGTTCATCTCGCTGCGCCGGCCCCGGATGGCCCGGATGGCGTCCATAATCAGCTCCATAGCCTTCTCCTCTGCCGGGAAGCTCATGGCCTCGCTGGCTACGGGCCAGTCCTGGAGCATGAGGAACTCCCCCTCGTGGGGCAGGGCCTGCCAGATTTCCTCGGTAATAAAGGGCATGAAGGGGTGGAGCAGCTTGAGCATTTCCGTGAGCACCCAGCACAGCACCTGCTGGGCCCTCACCTTGCTGTCCTCGTCCTCTCCCTGGAGGCGGGTCTTGGTCAGCTCGATATACCAGTCGCAGTAGTCGTCCCAGATGAAGTCATAGATCTTCTGGGCGGCCACGCCCAGCTCGTAGCGGTCCATGTTCTCGGTGATCTCGGCCACGGCCCGGTTCAGCTTGGAGAGAATCCACTTATCCTCCAGCTCCAGCTTCTGGGGCAGCTCGCACCTGTCGATGGTGAGGTTCATCATCAAAAAGCGGCTGGCGTTCCAGATTTTGTTGGCGAAATTGCGCATGGCCTCGCACCGCTCGGTGTAAAAGCGCATGTCGTTGCCCGGGGAGTTGCCCGTCACCAGGTTAAAGCGCAGGGCGTCGGCGCCGTATTTG
>JAAWEX010000011.1 GCA_022794495.1 Lawsonibacter sp.
AGGGAGGGAGGGAGGGAGGGAGAGAGAGAGAGAGAGAGAGAGAGAAAGAGAGAGAAAGAGAGAGAGAGAGGGAAGGACAGGGAGGGCAGGAAAGAAGAAGGAAGGATGGATGGACAAGATGGGAGTAGGCCGGGGAGAGCTGAAGGAGATATTTGTCATCTATACCGACATGGAGAATGCCATGACCTTCCGGGCCCGGTCTACCCGGGTGCTGCCCTTCCACCGCACCCACTTCGCCCTTCCGGAGGGAGAGCGGGGGATTACCGAGCCCTTTGAGTTTGACCCCAGCGTGGGGGCGGTGCTGGACAACATGATGTCCAGCTATATCTCCGGGTTTATCTACAGCGCTCTGATAGACAGCTTCTGCTGTGAGCAGAACGCGCGCATGACGGCGATGGACAGCGCGAACCGCAACGCGGAGAGCCTGCTGGGAGACCTGTCTCTGGAGTATAACCGGGTCCGCCAGGCGGCAATCACCCAGGAGATTACCGAGGTGTCCGCCGGGGCCAAGGCCCAGCGGCAAAAGCATGAGAAAAAGGAGTGACGGGGAGTTGGAAAGAGGGATCATTGTTCAGATATCCGGCCCGGTCGTAGATGTGGAGATTATCTCCGGTGAGCTGCCCCGCCTGCGGGAGGAGCTGACGGTAGAGAAGGAAGGCGCGGTCCGGGTGATGGAGGTGGCGCAGCACATCGGCCAAAATACGGTGCGGTGCATCATGCTCTCCCCCAGCGAGGGACTGGCCCGGGGGCTGGCCGTGGATGTGCCGGGCCGCACCATCCAGGTGCCGGTGGGGCCGGCCACCTTGGGACGGATGTTCAACGTGCTGGGTCAGCCCATCGACGGCGGCGGACCTCTGCCCGAGGACACCCCGGTCCAGACCATCTACCGGAAGCCCCCTACCTTTGAGGAGCAGAGCCCGGCGGTGGAGATTCTGGAGACCGGCATCAAGGTGATCGACCTGCTGGAGCCCTACCCCAGAGGGGGGAAGATCGGCCTGTTCGGCGGTGCCGGCGTAGGCAAAACGGTGCTGATTCAGGAGCTGATCCACAACGTGGCCATGGAGCACGGAGGCTACTCCATCTTTACCGGCGTGGGTGAGCGCTCCCGAGAGGGCAACGACCTGTGGCGGGAGATGCGGGAGAGCGGCGTGTCCGACAAGACAGCGCTGGTTTTCGGCCAGATGAACGAGTCCCCCGGTGTGCGGATGCGAGTGGCCCTGTCCGGACTGACCATGGCGGAGTACTTCCGGGACCGGGAGCACAAGGACGTGCTGCTGTTTATTGACAATATCTTCCGCTTTGTCCAGGCGGGCAGCGAGGTCTCTACCCTGCTGGGCAGGATGCCCTCCGCCGTGGGCTACCAGCCCACCCTGGCGGGAGAGATGGGTCAGCTTCAGGAGCGGATCACCTCTACCAAAGCGGGCTCGGTCACCTCGGTGCAGGCGGTGTATGTCCCCGCCGACGACCTCACCGACCCGGCTACCGCCACCACCTTTGCCCACCTGGACGCCACCACGGTGCTCAGCCGCCGCATCTCAGAGCAGGGGATATACCCGGCGGTGGACCCCCTGGCCTCCACGTCCCGGATTCTGGAGGCGGATGTAGTGGGAGAGAAGCACTACCGAGTGGCCCGGAGGGTGCAGGAGATTTTGCAGAAATACCGGGAGCTCCAGGATATTATCGCCATCCTGGGCATGGACGAGCTCAGCGACGCCGACCGGAAGACGGTGGCCAGAGCCCGGAGGCTCCAGCGCTTCCTGGCCCAGCCCACCCATGTGGCGGAGAAATTCACCGGCATTCCGGGGGTGTATGTGCCCCTGCGGGACACCCTGGAGAGCTTTGGGGCCATTGTGGACGGCGAGCTGGACCAGTACCCCGAGGGGGCCTTTTACAATGTGGGCACCTGGCGGGACGTGGTGGAGAAGGCCCGGCGGATGGAAGCGGGTGAGGCCTGATGGATACCTTTCAGGTCCATATCCTGGCCGCGGACCGGACCTTCTATGAGGGGCCCTGCGTCAGTTTGACCATATCCACCAGCGACGGAGAGCGGGGAATTTTGGCCCATCATTGCAACATGCTGGCCGCTGTTCAGCCAGGGACGCTGCGCTATCAGGTCCCGTGGGAGGAGCCGCGGATGGCCGCCGTCTCCGCCGGCATGGTGAAGGTGGAGAACAACGAGGTATTGGTGCTGGTGGACTCTGCGGAGCGGCCGGAGGAGATCGACGCCGCCCGCGCCCAGCGGGAGGCGGACCAGGCCCGGGAGGCCCTTTTGCAGAAGCGGAGCCGGCAGGAGCACCAGATTGCCCAAGCTGCCTTGGCGCGGGCCCTGAACCGCCTGCGGGTAAAGGGGCTGGAGCGATAATTTGTCCGGATACAGGGCAAACCCCCTGTATCCGGCCTGCTTTTTTCTAAGACTTTGTGCAAAAGAGAGAAAAGAACATTTTAGCAAATTAGTGCTTTACTTTACTAAAAAGTCGGAGTACACTGTCATCATACCAGTTTGGAGGATACCCCTATGGAATTGGATCTGAATATACTGCGCCCCCAGGAGCGGATCTCCCTGCAGGTGCGGCTGCTCTACGAGAAGGCGGGCTTCCGGCAGTACCACATGGGCCGGTTTGAGGAGTACGGCCTGTATCAGGAGAACCGCCGGTTTCTGTCCAGTGAGCAGGTGATTACCTTCACCGACCTGGATGGCCGTCTGCTGGCCCTGAAGCCGGACGTGACCCTGTCCATCGCCAAGAACGCCCCCCTGGGGGAAGACGGCTGCGGGCGGTACTACTATGTGGAGAACGTCTACCGGCCCAGCCAGGAGAGCCATACCTTTAAGGAAATCAGCCAGATGGGCCTGGAGTGCATCGGCGGGGTGGACGGCCCGGCCACAGCCCAGGCGGTGTCCCTGGCGATCCAGAGCTTGGCTCTCACCGGCCGGGACTTTGTGCTGGAGCTGAGCCATATGGGCTTTGTCACCGGCCTGTTCGACGCGGTGGGCGCCCCAGAGGGGGTACGGCCCCAGCTGCTGACCTGCCTGCGGGACCGGAATGTCCACGAGCTCCGGCGCCGTGGGGAGGAGGCCGGTCTGGCCCCCAAGGGGATGGAGGCCCTGTGCCGCCTGCCCGCCATGGCGGGGGAGTGGAAGGCCGTCCTGGCCCAGGCGGAGCCCCTGGCTCTCAACGCCGCTATGGGGGGCGCTCTGGCCGAGCTGCGGACCCTGTGCGCCCAGCTGGAGGAGCGGGGAGAGACCGGGCGGCTCCGGCTGGATTTGTCCCTGGTCAACGACATGGACTACTACAATGGCCTGGTCCTCCAGGGCTATCTGGAGGGGCTGCCCAGGGCGGTGCTGCGGGGCGGACGGTATGACCTGCTGGCCCAGCAGTTCCGGCCCGGCGCCAGGGCCATCGGCTTTGCCCTCTACCTGGACGAGCTGAACCGCTTTACTGACACCGCCCCGGCAGAGGGAAAAAGCTTCCTCAGTGTGGCCCTGCCCAAGGGGCGGCTGGGGGACAAGGTCTATAACCTGCTGTCCGGCGTGGGCTGCGGCTGCCCGGAGCGCTGCAGCGACACCCGGAAACTGGTGGTGGAGAATCCCCAGGCGGGCATCCGGTATTTTCTGGTCAAGCCCAGCGACGTGGCCATCTACGTGGAGCACGGCGCGGCGGATATTGGCATTGTGGGGAAGGATATCCTGGAGGAGTCGGGGGCGGACGTCTACGAGCTGCTGGACACCGGCCTGGGAAAATGCCGGATGTGCGTGGCCGGGCCGGTGGATTTCCGGGACGATCCGGGCCGGCCCCTGCGGGTGGCCACCAAGTTTGTCAGCATTGCCAAGGCCTATTTCGCCGCCCAGAGCCGGGATATCGACATCATCAAGCTCAACGGCTCCATCGAGCTGGCCCCCATTTTGGGCCTGTCTGACGTGATTGTGGATATCGTGGAGACCGGGACCACGCTGAAGGAGAATAACCTGAAGGTATTGACGGAGTTTATGCCTATCTCCGCCCGGTTTATCGCCAACCGGGCCGCCTACCACTTCCAGCGTCAGGAGATCGACACCCTGTTGGACAAGCTGGCCGGGGCAATCGGCCAGAGAGAGGATTAAGAGGTGACTGCTATGAGCCGGTTTCTCTCCCCCGAGGCGGCGCGCCTCGCCCCCTATACCCCCGGCGAACAGCCGGTGGATATGCAGTATGTGAAGCTGAACACCAACGAAAGCCCCTTTCCCCCCTCGCCCAGGGTATTGCAGGCCCTGTCCCAAGAGGAGGCCGGTCGGCTGAACCTGTACTCTGACCCTGCCTGCGGCCGGCTGAACAGGGCCATCGCCGCCCGGTACGGACTGGCGCCGGAGAGCGTCATCTCGGGCAACGGCTCAGACGAGGTGCTGGCCTTCGCCTTCCGGGCCCTGTGCGGCACAGGCAGAGGGGTGGCCTTTGCCGATATTACCTACAGCTTCTACCGTTCCCAGGCGGCCCTCTTCGGTCTGGAGGAGACCATCGTCCCCCTCCGGGAGGACTTCTCCCTGAATGTGGACGACTATATGGACTTCCCCGGCACGGTGGTTATCGCCAACCCCAACGCCCCCACCGGCATGGCCCTGCCCCGGCTGGACATCCAGCGGCTGCTTGAGGCCAACCCGGACCGGGTGGTGATGGTGGACGAGGCCTATGTGGACTTTGGCGGGGAGAGCTGCGCCCCGTTGGTGGGGCAATATGACAACCTGCTGGTAGTTCAGACCATGTCCAAGAGCCGGTCGCTGGCCGGGGGACGGCTGGGCTTTGCCCTGGGGAGCCGGGAGCTGATCGACGCCCTGAACCGGGTGAAGTACAGCTTTAACCCCTACAACGTCAACCGGCTGTCCATCCTGGCCGGGGCGGCCGCCATCGAGGACGAGGACTACTTCCAGAGCTGCTGCCGGACCATCCGAGATAATCGGGCCTGGCTGACCGGTCAGCTGGAGGAGCTGGGCTTCTCTGTTCTGCCCTCCCAGACCAATTTTGTCTTTGCGAAAAGCGGAAAAATCTCCGGCGGCGCGCTGTACCGGGGGCTGAAGGAGCGGGGCGTGCTGGTGCGCTGGTGGGCCGGAAGCGGGCGGATTGAGGACTTTGTCCGGATCACGGTGGGCTCTATGGAGCAGCTAAAAATTCTGGTGGAGCAGATCGCCGCCCTGCTGGAGAAGAGATAAGGAGGGAACGCGATGCGGACCGCGGAAATCAAGCGGGATACAAGAGAGACCCAGATTACCCTGTCCCTGGACCTGGATGGCCGGGGCCGGGCTGAAATCCACACCGGCGTGGGTTTTTTGGACCACATGCTGGAGCTGTTCGCCCACCACGGGGATTTCGACCTGTCCGTCACCTGCTACGGAGACACCCAGGTGGACGGCCACCACACGGTGGAGGACGTGGGCATCGTCCTGGGCCAGGCCTTTACCCAGGCCCTGGGGGACAAGCGGGGCATCGTCCGCTACGGACAGTTTTTGCTGCCTATGGACGAGACCCTGGTGCTGTGCGCCGCCGACCTCAGCGGCCGGGACTGGCTGGGCTGGGCGGTGGAGCTGCCCAGCCAGAAGGTGGGGGACTTCGATACCGAGTTAGCCAAGGAGTTTTGGCTGGGCTTTGTCCGCGCCTGCCCCGGCTCCATCCACATCCGCCAGATGGCGGGAGAGAATACCCACCACATCCTGGAGGCCGTGTTTAAGGGCATGGGACGTACGTTGAAAATGGCGGCGGCCATCGACCCCAGGCACGCCGGTGAAATTCCCAGTACGAAAGGGCTGTTATAAATGATTGCGATTGTAGATTACGGCGTAGGCAACCTGTTTTCCCTGTCCTCCAGCCTGCGGGCGCTGGGGCTGGAGACTGAGGTCACCCGGTCAGAGGAGCGGCTCCGGGCTGCCGACCGGATTATCTTCCCCGGTGTGGGCGCCTTTGGAGACGCCAGGGCCAAGCTGGAGGACACCGGTCTGGTGCCGGTGCTCCGGGAGGAGGCGCAGCGCAAGCCCCTGATGGGCATCTGTCTGGGGATGCAGCTGCTCTTTGACAAGGGCTATGAGTACGGCGAGCACGACGGCTTGGGGCTGATCCCCGGCCGGGTAGTGGACCTGCGGGAGGACTTGCAGGACAAGACCCTGAAGGTCCCCCATATGGGCTGGAACAGCCTGAAGATTGTCAAGGACGACCCCCTGTTCAAGTACTTCAAGGACGGGGAGTATGTCTACTATGTACACAGCTTCTACGCCAGAGACTGCGGAGACTGTGTGCTGGGTACCTCGGAGTACGGCGGCGTGGCTGTCACCGGGGCGGCCCGCCGGGGCAGCGTCTGGGGGGTGCAGTTTCACCCGGAGAAGTCCGGAGAGGCGGGACTGCGGCTGCTGAAGGCCTTCGCCGAGTTGTAGAGGGGAGTGCGCGATGGAGATTTTTCCAGCCATTGACCTGCGGGGGGGCCAGGTGGTCCGCCTGTATCAGGGGGATTATGACAAGGAGACGGTCTACGGCCAGGACCCCTGCGCCGTGGCCCGGAGCTTTCTGGAGGCCGGGGCCAAACACCTCCATGTGGTGGACCTGGACGGGGCAAGGGACGGCACCCTGACCAATTTTGAGACCATCGCCGCCGTTGCCAGGCAGGGCGGGCTGTACATCGAGGCGGGGGGCGGCATCCGCACCGAGGAGCGCATCCGCCGGTACCTGGACCTGGGGGTGGACCGGTGCATTTTGGGCACCATTGCCGTGAAGGACTTCGATTTTACCGCCCGGATGGCCCAGAAATACGGCGGACAGATCGCCGTGGGGGTGGACGCCCGAGACGGCTTTGTGGCCGTCAGCGGCTGGAAGGAGCTGTCTCAGGAGCGGGGGGTGGACTTCTGCCGCCGCCTCCGGGACGCCGGGGTGAAGACGGTCATCTACACCGACATCAGCCGGGACGGGGCGGAGCGGGGGACCAATCTGGAGCTGTACCGCCAGCTGGTGCAGATCGAGGGCCTGAGCATCACCGCCTCCGGCGGGGTCAGCTCCCTGGAGGAGCTGCGGGAGCTGGAGGCCATGGGCGTCCAGGCCGCCATTCTGGGAAAGGCCCTGTATACCGGGCGGCTGGACCTGAAAACTGTGATAGGAGAGGTGGGCGCATGTTAGCCAAACGAATTATCCCCTGCCTGGACGTGAAGGACGGGCGGGTGGTCAAGGGGACCAACTTCCAGGGCCTGCGGGATTTGGCCGACCCGGTGGAGCTGGCCCGGTTTTACAACGACTCCGGGGCGGACGAGCTGGTGTTCTACGATATCACCGCCTCGGCCGAGGGCCGGGGGCTGTTTCCCGATATCCTGCGCCGGGTGGCGTCGGAGATCTTCATCCCCCTCACCGTAGGAGGCGGCATCCGCAGCGTGGACGACTTCGACCGGGTGCTGAAATGCGGGGCGGACAAGGTGTCAGTGAACTCCGGGGCCATCGCCGACCCCTCGGTAATTGGCGCGGCGGCCCGGAAGTACGGCGACCAGTGCGTAGTGCTGAGCATGGATGTGAAGCGGGTGGACGGCCGGTTCCGGGTGTTTGCCAAGGGAGGCCGGGAGGACACCGGCATGGACGCCATGGACTGGGCGGTCCGGTGCGTGAAGGACGGGGCCGGAGAGATTGTCCTCAACTCCATCGACACCGACGGGGTGAAGGGCGGCTTCGACCTGGAGATGCTGGACGAGCTGGCCGCCCGGGTGAGCGTGCCCATCATCGCCAGCGGCGGGGCGGGAACCATGGAGGACTTCGCCCGGCTCTTTGCCCGTCCGGGCATCGACGGGGGATTAGCCGCCTCCATCTTCCACACCCGGCAGGTGGACATCAAGGAGTTGAAGCGTTACCTTCGGGACCAGGGCGTGGAGATGAGAATTTAACGGGGGGCGCAAAATGGGACTGTTCGAGAACTGGAGAAGAAAAGCGCCGGAGGAGTCCGTTCCCCCGCCGGAGGAGGAGCGGTATCTGGAATTTGACAGCTTCCCCTTTAAGCTGGCCGTCGTGCAGGAGCTGATGTATGAGCAGAAGCTTTTGGGCGAGCCCTACCGGGGCGGGGATGCGTTTATGGAGCGCTATGCCGGCGACCTGGAGACGGTCTCTGAGGAGACTGCCCTCCAGCGCCTCCTGCCCCATATCGAGGAGGCGGAGGCCTACTTTCGGGCGCTGAAAATTCCCGCAAGCCTGGCTGGACAAATTAAGAGCCTGTACGTGGGGGAGGAGCTGGATATCTACTACCAAATCAACCCCCAGTGGGGAGACTTTGACTGCTTCGAGGACGGGGACGCCTTCGACATCAAGGATATTTCGGAGCGGGAGATCAGGCAGTTCCCCAACCTGAAGGAGGCCCTCTTCTTCAACATGTACCACGACCCGCCGGAGGCGCTGCTCCAAAAGCTGGAGGGCTGGGGGTACGCCGTGAAATATGATTGACCGGAGAGAACACAAAGGAGTATCTATATGGAGCTGAAATTTGACGAAAAAGGCCTGATTCCCGCCGTTGTTCAGGACCACTACACCAAGCAGGTGCTGACTTTGGCCTATATGAACGCGGAGAGCCTGGCCATTACCATCGACGAGGGGCGCACCTGCTTCTGGAGCCGCAGCCGTCAGGAGCTGTGGCGCAAGGGAGAGACCAGCGGCAGCGTGCAGCGGGTGGTGTCCATCACCGCCGACTGCGACGGCGACGCCCTGGTGGTGGAGGTGGTGAAGGAGGGGCCCGCCTGCCACACCGGGGCGGAGAGCTGCTTTTTCAACCGGATGTATCTGTCTGACGAGCTGAAGCAGTTCAGCTACGAGGGGCTGTACCAGCTCATTCAGGGCCGGAAAACTGACCCCAAGGAGGGCAGCTATACCACCTACCTCTTTGAAAAGGGGCTGGACAAGATTCTGAAAAAGGTGGGGGAGGAGTGTACCGAGGTCATCATCGCCGGGCGCAAGGAGGACAGGGAGGAGACGGTCTATGAGATCGCCGACCTGTGCTACCATGTGATGGTGCTGATGGTGCAGATGGGCATCACCGTGGAGGACGTCACCCGGGAGCTGGAGAAGCGCCATGTGGTGGACCACAAGGTGAAGCAGGAGCGGATGCAATGAGGGAATTTTGTTCGGTCCACACCCACTCCACCCTGTGCGACGGGAAGGACACCCTGGCGGACATGGCCCGGGCGGCCTTTCAGGCGGGGGCGGTCTCCTTCGGGGCCTCGGGCCACAGCCACACCCCTATCCCGGAGGACGAGGGGGGCGTTCTGCCCGCCGACATGACGGCCTACCGGGCGGAGGTCCTCCGCCTGCGGGAGGAGTACGCCGGGCGGATGGACGTGCTGCTGGGCATCGAGCTGGACAACTGCGCCGACGTGACGGCGGAGGGGTTTGACTACTGGATTGGCAGCGTCCACCGGCTGAGCGGGCCGGACGGCCGGCTCTATACCGTGGACTGGAGGCCGGAGCTGCTGGCCGCCTGCCGGGACGCCGCCTTTGGAGGGGACGGCCTGGCCATGGCGGAGGCCTACTACCGGGAGGTGGGGCGGATGGCGGCCCGGAGGCCCACCATTCTGGGCCACATCGACCTGGTGACCAAATTCAACGGGGGAGGGGCCTTCTTTGACGAGGGCAGCCCCCGATACCGCCGGGCGGCCCTGGAGGCCCTCCGGAAGCTGGACCCGGAGGCCGCTCTGCTGGAGATCAACACCGGAGCCATGTCAAGGGGGTACCGGGATACCCCCTATCCAGCCCCCTTTCTCCTGGAGGCGTGGCGGGAGATGGGAGGGCGAGTCATCCTCACCGCCGACGCCCACAGCGCCTCCGCCATCGCCTACGGCTATGAGGCGGCGGAGGAGCTGGCCAGGTCCGCGGGCTTTACCCGCTCTGTGCTGCTGACCTTGGAGGGCGCTGTGGAGCGCCTGCTGTAAGAAAATGAAGAGACTGCCAAAAGGACTGCCCTCCGGCAGTCCTTTTTCATAAAAATGAGCGAAAGGAGTTGAAATGGAAGCCGGGTTATGATATACTAAGTTAGCTTTCTATGGGCGGCTGTCCGCCCTGCGCACAAGCTGAAAGAAATGAGGATGTTGATTATGCGCAAAAGTATCAAAAGGACCGTATTTATCCGGGTTGCCGCGGCGCTGCTGTCCATTTTGCTGTTCAGCGGGGTCACCACGTTCAATTTGATCCGGATCGAGAAGATGCAGAAGGAAAACGCCGAAAATATCTCTGTGCTCAGCCGGGCCCAGAGCGCGGAGACCGCCCACTACAGATGGTCCGGCAACCTGAGCAAGGCCCTGTACGCCAATGGGGAGTTCCCGGGCACCGACGATACCAAGTGCGTCCTGGGCCAGTGGGTTTACGGCGAGGCCGGCACCGACGACAGCCAGATTCTAGCCCTGCGGCAGGAGATTCAGCCCCTGCACAAGCAGCTGCACCAGTCTGTGGCAGAGGTGCAGTCCATGATGGCGGTCAGCCCGGCGCAGGCCCAGAATTACTATCAGGATACCATCCAGTCCAACCTGACCACCCTGGTGGGCAAGCTGGACCAGGTGATCGAGCGGGCGACCACTCTGAACGAGGAGGGCACCGAGCAGATGCGCACCACCATCATGGTGATGCAGGGGATCACCGCCGTGTGTCTGGTGCTGGCCCTGTTCTGCCTCGTCAGCCTGGTGATGTATGTGCTGAAGAATGTGCTGGCTCCTATCCTGCACATTACCAGACAGGTCCAGCCCCTCCACGAGGGCAACCTTGACCTGTCGCTGGAGCACAAGACCAACGATGAGCTGGGCGATCTGGCCGGGACGCTGGAGAAGGCCATGGAGCTGATCCGGGGCTACATATGGGACCTGAACCGGGTGATGGAGCAGCTGGCCCAGGGCAATTTCAACGCAAAGACAGCCACCCCCTTTATTGGAGATTTCCGCACGATTGAGACCTCTATTGACAAGCTGACGACCGGCCTGTCTGAGACCATCAACAGCATCTGTCAGGCCCAGCAGCGGGTGTCCGGCAATGCCGAGCACCTGTCCAGCGGGGCCCAGAACCTGGCCCAGGGGGCCACAGAGCAGGCCAGCGCCGTTGAGGAGCTGTACGCCACGCTGGACGTGCTGTCCAAGAGCGCGGAGGATAACGTGAAGACGGCGGGCACCGCCCAGGAGAACGCCCGCAAGACCGGCGAGCAGGTGACTGTGAGCAGCAAGCAGATGGAGCAGATGGTGGCCGCCATGAAGGATATCACCGAGGCCTCCCAGCAGATCGAAAAGATTATCGCCACCATTGAGGACATCGCCTTCCAGACCAATATTCTGGCCCTGAACGCCGCCGTGGAGGCCGCCCGGGCGGGCACCGCCGGCAAGGGCTTCGCCGTGGTTGCCGACGAGGTGCGCAACCTGGCCTCCAAGTCCGACGAGGCCGCCAAGGCCACTAAGGGCCTGATTGAGAACTCCGTCCAGGCCACGGACCGGGGCAGCCGGATTGTCAGCGAGGTTTCCGCTACGCTGAGCAAGACCCTGGAGCTGGTGGTGCAGTCCAACGAGGCCATCGGCGCCATTGTCAGCGCGGTGGAGAAGGACGCCGAGTCCATTGCCCAGGTCACAGAGGGGATTGGGCAGATTTCCGCCGTGGTCCAGAGCAACTCCGCCAGCAGCGAGGAGTCGGCCGCGGTGAGCTCTGAGCTGTTCTCCCAGGTCCAGGTGATGGAGGCCCAGACAAAGCGGTTTAAGCTCAAGGAGTAAATGATAGGAACGCCGGCGCGGGAATTTCCCGCGCCGGCGTTTTTTTGTGCTATGACTGGTTTCTTTTGGCCACGTCGTTCCGCAGAATCTGATAGAAGGAAGCGGCCAGGGGGACGGCCAGCAGCATTCCGCCGATGCCCAGTACCCCGCCTCCAATGGTAACGGCGGCCAGCACCCATATGCCGGGCAGACCGATTGAGGAGCCTACTACCCTGGGGTAGATCAGGTTGCCCTCGAGCTGTTGGAGGACGGAGATAAACACCAGAAACAGCAGGGCCTTCACAGGTGAGACGGTGAAGATCAGGAAGGCCCCCACCCCTGCGCCGATGTAGGCGCCGGCCACCGGAATCAGGGCGGTGAAGCCGATGAGAGTGCCCACCATAGAGGCGTAGGGGAACTGGAACAGCAGCATCCCGGCCATGCACAGCAGGCCCAGGATGACCGCCTCGGTGCATTGGCCTACCACAAAGCGGCGAAAGCAGTTGTGCAGTGTCTCCAAAAAGTAGAGCAGGCGGCTGTACCAGCTGGGCTTCAGGTATGTTTTTAGCACACGGGCGCTCTGCCGGGACAGATTTTCCTTGCCCATCAGCAGGTAGATGGAAAAAATGATGCTGACGATGGCGGTGAAAGCGGCGGAGACAGTGGCGGAGAGCAGCGTCATCAGCGAACCCATCACGCCGCCCAGGCCGGCAAGCAAGAGGTTGACGGCCTTTGTGGCCAGCTCCTGCCAGTTGACAGTGCCGTCAGCGGCGAAGAGGCCGGACAGGGCGGCCAGCTGGTCGGGGCTCAGGTCGTTCAGCTTGACGCTCAGCTGGCGGAGCAGGGGGGTCAGCTCCTGGAGGAGCAGGGTAAAGCTCTGAATCAGCTCAGGCAGAATCATCCTTACAATGAGGATTACAATGGCAATCAGGCTGGCGTAAGCCAGCAGCAGACACACCGGCCGGCGGCTCTTCACCACCCCGGGGCTTTTGGAGTTGGGAAAGTACCAGCCCTCATACATGCTCATCAGGATGTTGACAGCGTAAGCGATTACCGCGCCAAGGGCCAGAGGGAAGCCCGCGCTCACCGCCATGGAGGCCAGGGCGGACAGGTTTCCCCAGTAGTGGATGGCCAGATAGAGGCCGAACAGTACCGCGCCGAAGCGCAGGGGCGTTTTCCATTCCTGTTTCATAGGCCCTCCATCATATTGACACGAAGAAAGCCCTCTTCCACGTTGGTTTCCGCGATGAACTGGGGAACAGCGGGGATCATCAGCTCCCGTGCGCCTCCCTTGACCACATACACATTGTTGGCGGGCAGGGTGAGCACATCGGCGATTTTGCCCAGCACCTCTCCGGTACCGGCGTCCCGCACCTCCAGGCCGTAGATGTCCGCCAGGAAGAAGGCGCCCTTGGGCAGGCTGACATCCGCGCGGTCAATATACAAAACAGCATTGCGCAGGGACAGGGCGCTGGGCACGTCGGTGGGGCCCTCGAACTTGATAATGACCATGTTCTTGTGGACGCGGGCCCGCTGGACGTTCATGGGGAAGTGGGCTTCGTCCAGATACAGGGTCTTGAACTGGCAAAGGAACTCCGGTGAGTCGGCCCAGGGCTGGACCTTTACCTCGCCGTTCAGACCGTGGACGTTGGTGACCTTGCCCACCTCGAGGTATTGCTGTAACATGCGTTGTCCTCCGTTTCAGGGTGTAGGGGGCGGCGTCCTCGCCGCCCCGCCTTATATGGATTGAATGACAGGCCGCCGAGGGCGGCGGACCCTACAGGGATACAGCGCAAGGGCGCAGGGGGTTCCCTGCGCCCTTGTTTTAATCGACGATCTCCACGCTGAGGCGCTTGCCGGCCCGCTGGGCGGCGGAGCGCATCAGAACACGGATCTCCTTGGCGATGCGGCCTTGGCGGCCGATCACCTTGCCCATGTCCTCTGGGGCGACCCGGAGTTCAAGGACAGTCTCGCCGTCGCCCTCGACCTCGGTAACAGACACCTGTTCGGGGTGCTCCACCAGGTTCTGGGCCACATAGGTCAGAAGCTCTTTCATCAAGTACCTCCAGCCTTACAGGGCGCCGGCTTTTTTCAGCAGGTCGCGGACGGTCTCGGTGGGCTGAGCGCCGGTCTTAATCCAGGCCTGGGCCCGGTCCACGTCTACCTTCAGCTCAGTGGGGTTGACGGTGGGGTTATAGAAGCCGATCTCCTCGATGAAACGGCCGTCACGGGGATAGCGGGAGTCGGCCACTACGATGCGGTAGAAGGGGGCCTTCTTAGCGCCCATGCGGCGCAGTCTGATTTTAACCATGTATCTTCACCTCCAAATGAATTTGTATAATATATGGAAAACACAGAAACGTGTCTTACCCGGTTTGACTGGGGATGTGGGGCCCGCCGCCCTCGGCGGGCCAATATGATTTTCTTGGAATGCCCCGCCCAGGAGGGAGGGGCCCACATTCTGCCCCTGCGTTAAAACGGCATCCCGCCCATCCCAGGCATTCCCCGGCCCTTTTTGCCCATCATTTTCCGCAGGTTTTTAGGCAGCTTTCCGCCGGTAAACTGCTTGGTCATGGCCTGGAGCATGTCAAACTGCTTGAGCAGCCGGTTGACGTCCACCACCTGGGTGCCGGAGCCGGCGGCAATCCGCTTTTTCCGGCTGGAATTCAGCAGCTTGGGGTCCTCCCGCTCGGCGGGAGTCATGGACAGGATGATTGCCTCCATGCGCTGCATAAGCTTCTCGTCCATGCCGGCCCCTTCCAGGTCGCTGGCCTTCACGCCGGGGAGCATCCCGGCGATTTCGGTGAGGGAGCCCATATTCTTCAGCTGCTTCATCTGGTCGTAGAAATCGGTGAGGGTAAATTTATTCTTCCGCAGCTTTTCCTGAAGCTCCAGGGCCTTCTTCTGGTCGAAGGACTGCTCTGCCTTCTCAATGAGGGAGAGCATGTCCCCCATACCCAGGATGCGGTTGGCCATGCGGTCAGGGTGGAAGACCTCAATCTGGTCCAGCTTCTCCCCCACGCCCACAAACTTGATGGGCTTGCCGGTGACCGCCTTAATGGACAAAGCCGCGCCGCCCCGGGCGTCGCCGTCCAGCTTGGTGAGGACTACCCCGTCGATATCCAGGGCGTCGTCGAAGGCCTTGGCGGCGTTTACCGCGTCCTGGCCGATCATGGCGTCTACCACCAGCAGAATCTCGGTGGGGTCCACAGCGGCCTTAATGGCCCGCAGCTCGTCCATCAGCGCCTCGTCCACATGGAGCCGGCCGGCGGTGTCCAGGAAGACCATGTCGTTGCCGTGCTTGCGGGCGTGCTCCACGGCGGCCTTGGCGATGTCCACCGGGTTGGTCTGGCCCATCTGGAAAACGGGAATATCCAGCTGCCTGCCCACCACCTCCAGCTGCTGGATGGCAGCGGGGCGGTAGATATCGCAGGCGGCCAGAAGGGGCCGCTTGCCGCTCTGTTTTTTCATCAGGCCGGCCAGCTTGGCGCCGTTGGTGGTCTTGCCCGCGCCCTGAAGGCCCACCATCATCACCACCGTGGGGGGCTTGGAGGAGATGGTCAGCTTGGCCGCCGTGGCGCCCATCAGGTCGGTGAGCTCCTGATTGACGATCTTAATGATTTGCTGGGCCGGGGAGAGGGCCTCCAGCACGTCGGCCCCCACCGCCTTTTCGGTGACCTGGGCGACGAACTGCTTGACCACCTTAAAGCTGACATCAGCCTCCAGCAGGGCCAGGCGAATCTCCCGCATGGCCTCCTTCACGTCGGCCTCGGAGAGCCGCCCCTTGCCTCTCAGCTTTTTAAACGCGGCGGACAGCTTTTCAGAGAGTCCTTCAAATGCCATGGGCTTACTCCTTCAGCAGGGCTTCTGCGCCGTCCCGGACCTGGCGGGCCAGACGCTCCAGCTCGCTATTGTCCTGATGGGCGGCCAGTTCCGTGATGCGCTGGGCGTCGTTTCGCAGCTGCTCCAGCTGGGAGCGCATGGTGTGGAACCGTTTGATGAGCCCGGTTTTGTCCTCTAGGTCGGTGAGGACAGCCTCCGCCCGGACGATCACGTCCCGGACGCCCTGGCGGGTGATGCCGTAGTTCTCGGCAATCTCTCCCAGGGAGAGGTCCTCGTTGTAGTAGAGGTCGTAAAACTCCTTCTGACGGTCGGTGAGTACATCGCCGTAGAAATCAAAGAGCATCGTCATGCGGTAAGCCTGACTTTTCATGGAGTACGACCTCCTTACATTCAAAATGTAAAGCTGAATAACTTTACATTTTGAAGTCTACCACATTTTGTCCCGTTTGTCAAGCCAAAATACTTCACGGCAGGCGCTGGCCTTTTGGTATATTCCGCCAGGGGTGGGGGAAACCTTAGACTGATTGTAGGGGTGGTCCGTCTTGCGATAACGCGGCGGCATCCCCAAGAGCGGGCCGGCCGCCTGGCCGGCCCCTGCGGAATTTTTTCGGGAGGTTTTCGCCATGAATACCCCGCATGTCCCCATGGATGACGCCCATTTAAAGCAATACGCCGCCAATGCCGCCAGGGAGCTGAAGCTGGAGGGGGCGGTGTCCTGCCGCGCCCTGGCCAGGGCGCTCAGGGCCGGCCTGCGGCAGGTGCGCAGGGCCCAGGAGGAGCTGAATGCCTGGAGTATGGATCAGTCCACCCTGCCCGGAGCGGTGGAGTGGCTGCTGGACAACCACTATATGGCCGTCCGGGAGGGGGAGCGGGCCGGAGAGGCTTTTCGAGGCGGAAGGCCCCTCCGGGGGACGGCGGAGGGAGGAGCCCTCCTTCAGCGCTGCGCCAAGAGCGCCCTGTGGGCGGTGCCCGAGCTGGACCAGGACCGGCTGGCCCTCTATCTGGAGGGCTTTCAATCGGTCTGTCCTCTGACGGAGCAGGAGCTGTCCCTGCTGGTTCCCGCCTTGGCGGGGGCGCTGGTGGAGCGGCTGGCCGGGCTGTGCGGCGATTTGGATGCACTGAAAGGGGACAAAGCGCCGCCGGAAGAGATGGCTGCCCTCTTCGCCGCCCTGCGGGCCCTGTCCGGGGCGGAGTGGACCCGCCTTCTGGAGGGGGCCAGCCAGGTGGAGCGGGTGCTGGCTCAGGACCCTTCGGGCCACTACCCCCGCATGGATGAGGGTACCCGCCGCCGCTACCGGCAGCGGGTCTGCCAGCTTGCGAAGAAATTCCGCCTGGGTGAGGGCCAGGCTGCCGGCCGGGCCCTGGAGCTGGCCCAAAAGGGGGAGGGCCCCCAACGGCACGTGGGCTGGTATCTCTACCGGGAGCCCCTGGGCAGGGAGGAGCGGCCCCGCTCCGGGGTGAGCTACGGGGCGGCGGTGCTGGGGCTGTCCCTGCTCGCTGCCCTGGCCCTGTGGCGGGCGGCGGGGACACCGCTGGCCGCCCTGCTGCTGATTCTGCCCCTGTCTGATATTGTGAAAAATGTGATGGACTTTCTGCTGGTCCGGCTGGTGCCGCCCCGCCCGGTTCCCCGGATGGAGCTGGAGGGAGGCGTCCCAAAGGAGGGGCGCACCCTGTGCGTGGTGGTGTCCCTCCTCACCGGGGAGGACAGCGGCCCTAAGCTGGCCGCTCTGCTGGAGCGTTACCGCCTGGCCAACCGGGACGCGGGGCCCGAGCTGCGGCTGGGCATCCTGGCCGACCTGCCCGACAGCGGGACCCCCATGGGGGCGGAGGGGGCGGCCTGGATGGACAGCGCCCGCCGGGCGGTGGATGGCCTCAACGAGAAATACGGCGGGGGCTTTTTCCTGTTTTTCCGCCCGCCGGCCTTCAGCCAGCGGGATGAGCGCTACATGGGCTGGGAGCGGAAGCGGGGGGCCCTCACCGAGCTGGTCTGTCTGCTGAAGGGGAAGCCCACCGGCCTGGAGGTGAAGGCGGGGGAGCAAAGCTGGCTGCGGCAGGTGAAGTATGTCATCACGCTGGACTCGGACACCAGCCTCAGCGTGGGCACCGCCCGGGAGCTGACCGGAGCTATGCTCCACCCCCTGAACCAGCCGGTAATCGACCCGAAAAGGAGGATTGTCACCGCCGGTCACGCCCTGTTCCAGCCCCGGGTGGCGGTGGAGCTGGAGGCGGCGAACAAATCCTTCTTCTCAAAAATTTTCGGGGGGCTGGGGGGCGTGGACCCCTATGGCTCCACTGCCAGCGACGTGTATCACGACCTCTTTGATCAGGGCACCTACACCGGCAAGGGGGTGTTCTCGGTGGACGCCTTCTATACCTGTCTCAGCGGTCGTTTTCCTGACAATTCCATCCTGTCCCACGACCTGCTGGAGGGCAGCTATCTCCGGGCGGGCCTGCTGGGGGAGGTGGAGCTCACCGACGGCTGTCCCTGGCAGGTGTACAGCTATTTCGCCCGGCTCCATCGGTGGATTCGGGGGGATTGGCAGCTGCTGCCCTGGCTGGGAGGGCGGGTGCCCGACGGTCAGGGAGGCCGGGAGGAGAACCCGCTGCCCGCCCTGGCAAAGTGGAAAATTTTGGACAACCTGCGCCGCTCCCTGTCCCCCATCTTCACCCTGGTGACCCTGGTGCTGGGGATGTGCTTCTCAGGGCGGGTGTTTGCCTGGGCGGGAGGGGTGGCGGTGGTGGCCGCCGCCTCGAACCTGCTGCTGTCCGGGGCAGAGCTGGCCGTGCGCCGCTCCGGCAAGCGGAGGCGCTACCACTCCACCGTCATCGCCGGCCTGGCCGGGGCTATCCTACAGACCGCCATTCAGCTGATCTTCCTGCCCTACCAGGCCTATATCTCTCTGACGGCCATCTCCTCCGCTCTGTGGAGGATGACAGTGTCCCACAAAAATCTGCTGGCTTGGGTCACCGCAGCCCAGACAGAGAAGGGGAGAGGGAGCGTCCCCTTTTACTACAAAAAGGCCTGGTTTTCAGCGGCGGTGGGCGCTTTTGTGGTCCTGCTTGCCCAGCTCCGGTTTGGCAAGGCGGTGGGGCTGGTGTGGCTGCTGGCCCCCGCGCTGGCCTGGGCGGTGAGCCGGCCCGCCAGCCGGGGGAGGGCCCTGCCCCCTGCCGACCGGGCCTTCCTGCTTCACCAGGCCACCCTGATCTGGAGGTATTTCGACACCTTCCTCCGGGAGGAGGACCACTACCTCCCCCCGGACAACTGGCAGGAGCAGCCTGGCCCCGCCCTGGCCCGGAGGACCTCCCCCACCAACATCGGCATGGCCCTGCTGTCCGCTATGGCGGCGGCCGACCTGGACCTCACCCCCCGGAAGCGGGCGGTGGAGCTGATATCCCATATCCTGGATACGGTGGAGAGGCTGGACAAGTGGAGGGGGCACCTGTACAACTGGTACGACACCTCCACAGCCAAGCCCCTCCAGCCCCGGTATGTGTCCACCGTGGACAGCGGCAACCTGCGGGGCTGTCTCATCGCCCTGCGGGAGGGGCTGTACCAGTGGGGGGAGGATGTGCTGGCCAGGCGGGCCGAGGCGCTGTCTGACGCCATGGACTGCGCCCCCCTCTTCGACAGGGAGCGGAGGCTGTTCTCCATCGGCTATGAGGTGGAGCGGGACCGGCTTACAGACGGCTTTTACGACCTGATGGCCAGCGAGGCCAGACAGACCAGCTTTATCGCGGTGGCCAGGGGGGAGGTTCCCGCCCGCCACTGGAGGCGGCTGGGCCGGATGCTCCTGGGGGACAACGACTACTGCGGCATGGCCTCCTGGACGGGCACCATGTTTGAGTACTTCATGCCCAATCTGCTCCTGCCTTGCGAGCCCAACTCCTTCCTCTATGAGACCCTCTCCTTCTGCGTCTATGCCCAGAAGCGCCGGGGGGATAAGACAAAGAGGCCCTGGGGAATCTCCGAATCCGGCTTTTACGCCTTTGACCCCGGCATGAGCTACCAATATAAGGCGCACGGGGTCCAGGCCCTGGGGCTGAAGCGGGGGCTGGACGCCGAGCTGGTGGTGTCCCCCTACTCCTCCTTCCTGGCCCTGCTGCTGGCGCCCCGCAGCGCCCTGCGCAACCTGCGCCGCCTGCGGGATATGGGGCTGGAGGGCCGCTACGGCCTGTATGAGGCGGTGGACTACACGCCCTCCCGCCTGACCGGGCGAGAGGAGCGGGAGGTGGTCCGCTCCTATATGTCCCACCACCTGGGGATGAGCCTGGCAGCCATTGACAACGTCCTGCGGGATAACGTGATGCAGAAGCGTTTTATGAAGGACTGCGATATGTCCGCCTACCGGGAGCTGCTCCAGGAGCGGGTGCCGGTGGGCGCGCCCATCATGAAGCAGGAGGAGCGGGACTTCCCCGCCAAATTCCGGCCCGCCTCCGGCCCCTCTCTGGTCCGGGAGGGGGATGCCTTCAGCCGGCGGCAGCCCCAATGCCACCTGCTGTCTAACGGCAGCTACAGCCTGCTGGCCTGCGACAACGGCCTGACCAGCTCCAGGGCCGGGGAGGACGCCGTCACCCTGGCAAGGCCGGGGGAGTACTACGCCCCCGCTGGGGTGTCCGTCTTCTTCAACGGGCCGGAGGGGCTGATGGGCTTGACCCCCGCCCCTCTGTACCAGAGCGGGGTGGCCTACCGCTGGACCTTTGACGGCGCAGGGGCCGTCTGGCGGGCGGAAAAGAGCGGCCTGTCCGCCCGGATTGCCCTGTCCGTCCCCCGGCGGGAGAGTGGGGAGCTGCGCCGGGTGGAGCTGACCTGGAAGGGGAAGAAAAGACTGGAGGGGGAGCTGCTGTTCTATCTGGAGCCGGTCCTGTGTCCTCAGCGGGACTTCGACGCCCACCCCGCCTTCTCCCGGCTGTTTTTGGAGAGCTCCCTGGAGGGGAATGGGGCGCTGTTCCGCCGCCGGCCCCGGGGGGACGGGGAGGGGCTGTGGCTCTCCGCCGCCTGGACAGGGGAGGGGGCGTCCGCCAGCCTGGACCGGGCCGCGGCCCTGGGCCGGGGCGGGCTGCGGGCGCTGCCAGGCCGGAAGCCCGGCCCTCTCTCGAGCGCTGCGGGCTCTGACCCCTGCCTCATGGTCCGCATCCCGGTTTCGTTAAAGGAGGGGGAAAAGGGCTGCTTCTCCCTGGCCCTGGCGCTGGGGGACAGCCCCGCTGCCGCCCAGGCGGGGAGCCGGAGGATGGCGGAGGGCAGAGACGGGGGCGCCGCCTCTCTGGCGCCCATCGCCCAGAAGCTGGCCCTCAGCGAACCGGAGGCCCTGGCCGCCTTCGAGCTGCTCTCCCGGCTGTTCGCGGTGGAGGAAAAAGGGAAACGCCTGTCACAGTCCGCTCTGTGGCCCTTTGGAATCTCCGGGGACCTGCCCATCGCCGCAGGGCGGCTGTCCGGGGAGGAGAATGTGGAACAGGCCGCCCTGTGGTGCCGCTGGCACCAGTTTCTCAGCCGGGCGGGCTGCCCCTTTGACCTGGTCCTCCTGGTGGAGGAGGGGGGCGACTACCGCCGGCCCCTCCGCTCCGCCCTGACGGAGGAGCTGAAAAAGCTGGGAGCGGAGTCGGTGCTTGGGGCCAGGGGAGGCGTCCATCTGGCCGACCCCGCCGCCGCGCCGGCGGTGCTGGGCTGGGCGAAAGTCGTTCTGTCTGGGGAGGATGGGCTCTGTACCGCCCCGCTGCACCCCTCATCCGACCGGGCCGGGGGCTCCACCACAAGGGAGGAGCCTTTGGATGCCCCACCGCCCCCGGTGCGCCTGTCTCCCGACCCTGCCCCTTGGGAGATGGAGGGGGACACTGTCGTCATCCGCTGTGGGGAGCGGCTCCCCCCGGTGGGGTGGAGCCAGGTGCTGTGCAATGCGCAGTTCGGCTGGCTCACCGATGAGACAGGGGCGGGCTTTCTATGGTCCGGGGGCAACTCCAGGGAGGGCAGGCTGACCCCCTGGGGCAACGACCCGCTGGCGGTGGGTGGGCAGGAGACAATTATGGTAAACTTAAACGGGCAGGACATTTCCGTCTTTGCCGCCGGGGACGGCCAGCCCTGTACAGTGACCTACGGCCCCGGCTTTGCCCGGTGGGAGAAGACGCTGGGGAATGTTATGTTAACTGTCGAGGGCTGGGTCCCGCTGGACAAAAACTGCCGCATCCTGCGCTTTACCCTCGCCGGAGCCTCTGGCCGAATCAGCTGCCGCCTGGGGGAGGAGGAGCCCAGCTCCGCCGCCCTGCCTGACGGTCAGGCGGTCTCTCTGGTGACCAAGGAGAGGGAGGGCCGGCCCTGCTCCCGCTTTTTCCGGGAGGACTTTGCCCAGGAGGAGGAAAAGACGGTCCACTGGTGGCGGGAGAAGGTGTCCGCCCTCACAGTGCAGACCCCGGACGGGGCCTTGGACCGCTATCTGGGCGGGTGGTGCCTCTACCAGGTGACCGCCTGCCGCCTGATGGCCCGCACCAGCCAGTACCAGAACGGCGGGGCCTTCGGCTTCCGGGACCAGCTCCAGGATTCGGCCGCCCTGGTGTACACCTGGCCCCAGCGGACCAGGGAGCAGCTTTTGCTGGCCGCCTCCCGGCAGTTTGAGGAGGGGGATGTTCAGCACTGGTGGCACCCGCCCCAGGGGGCGGGAGTGCGCACCCACATCTCTGACGACCTGCTGTGGCTGCCCTGGGTGCTGTGCCGGTACTGTGCCGTCACCGGGGACTGGCCGGTTTTAGAGGAGCAGGTCCCCTACCTTGCCGCCAGGCCCCTGGAGCCGGGGGAGCGGGACCGGTATGAGGTCCCCCAGGCCGGCGAAAAGCGGGACAGCCTCTACCGCCACGGCCTGGCCGCCATTCTCTGCGCCCTGGGCCGGGGGACCGGCTCCCACGGCCTGGCCAAAATGGGGGGCGGCGACTGGAACGACGGCATGGACAAGGTGGGGGGCGAGTCGGTGTGGCTCACCTGGTTCCTGGCGGCAGTGCTTCAGGATTTTGCCGTTCTGTGCCGCCGGATGGATGAGGAGGCCAGAGCCGAGGACCTGCTCCGCCGAGCCGACGCCCTCATCCAGGCGGCGCAAAATGCCTGGGACGGGAGCTGGTATCGCCGGGGGTACTACGAGGACGGCGCGCCCCTGGGCTCGGCTGAGAGCGGCCAATGCCAGATTGACTCCATCGCCCAGTCCTTTGCCCTTTTCCCGGCCGGGACCGACCGGAAGCGGGGGGACCAGGCCGTTTCCTCCGCCCTGGCCCGGCTCTTTGACCGGGAAAACAAGGTGGTCCGCCTTTTCGACCCACCCTTTGACAGCCAGGGGGACAAGGACCCCGGCTATATCAAGGGCTACCCCGCCGGGGTGCGGGAGAACGGCGGGCAGTACACCCACGCCTCAGTGTGGCTGGCTATGGCCTGCTTCCGGCTGGACCGGCCGGCGGAGGGCTGGGCTGTTTTGAAAGCGCTTCTGCCGGAGGAGCACCCCACGGAAATCTACCGGGCGGAGCCCTATGTCATTGCCGCCGACGTGTCCTACGCCCCTGGCCGGATAGGCCGGGCGGGGTGGAGCTGGTACACCGGGGCCGCCGGGTGGTACTGGCAGATCGCTGTCCAGGAGCTGCTGGGGTTAAAGGTGAATGAGGGCAGACTGACTGTAGAGCCCAACCTGCCTCCGGACTGGCCGGGGTATGAGGCGAAATGGAAGCTGCCCGGCGGCACGCTGGACATTGCCGTAACGCGGACCGGGGCCTACTCCGCCCGTTTGGACGGCAGGCCTGTCCAGAACGGGGTGCTTTTGAAGGAGGTGACAGGGGAGCACAGGCTGAACATTACCATTTGATATGGGAAGCCAGGTAGGGGCGGATAATATCCGCCCGCATGATTCGGTGCATGGCCGGCAGACGGCTGACAGCCGCCCCTACAGGATGCCGTCGCCTGAACACGGGGCGCCGGGTCGTCGCCCCCTACAGAGGGCGTGTAGGGCGGGACGACTCGGCCCGCCGCCTGGAGCGATAGATTCCCTCTTTACTTTCCTCCCTGAAATGTGGTATGATAATCCAGCTATACGGAAAATTTTCGTTCAAAAGAAAGGAACAAAACGATATGTCGCAAGTGACGCGCCGGGAGCTGTTCCCGGGGGTATGGCTGCGTGCGGTGCATACCAGCAAATTTAAGAGCTCTTACCTGTCCATCACGCTTCTGGCTCCCCTGGCCAAGGAGACCGCCGGGGCCAACGCCCTGATTCCCGAGGTGCTACGCCGGGGCACGGCGGTCCACCCGGACATGGAGTCCCTGTCCGCCGCCCTGGATGAGCTGTACGGCGGGGCTATCGAGCCAGTGGTCCGCAAAAAAGGCGAGACCCAGTGCGTGGGCTTTGTGGCCAGCTTTCTGGACGACGCCTACGTTCTGAAAGGAGAGAAGATTCTGGAGCCTGCCGCCGGCCTGCTGTGCGAGGTGCTCCTCAAGCCCTGTACCCAGGATGGCCATTTCTCTCCCGACTACACCGCCAGCGAGAAGGCCAACCTCATCGACCGCATCCGGGCCCAGATCAATGACAAGCGGACCTATGCCGTCCAGCGGCTGACCCAGGAGATGTGCCGGTACGAGGCCTATGGGGTGGACAAGCTGGGGGACGAGAAGAGTGTGTCCGTTATCACCCCGGCCAGCCTGTGGCAGCGATATCAGGAGCTGCTGCGGGAGGCTCAGGTGGAGGTCTACTACTGCGGCTCCGCTGACCCGGACCGGGTGGCGGGGGCGTTGAACCGGGCCCTGTCCGGCCTGCCGGTGAACGAAAACCGGGTGGACCCGGACTGCGAGGTGCGTGTTACCGCCGGCCCCGAGCCCATTGTGGTGGAGGAGGCCATGGACGTGAGCCAGGGCAAGCTGGCCCTGGGATTCCGCACCGGGGGCCAGACCTGCTGGGAGGAGGACTACCCCGCCCTGACCATGTGCAACGCCATATTTGGCGGCACAACCCTGTCCAAGCTATTTATGAATGTGCGGGAGAAGCTGTCCCTGTGCTACTACGCCAGTTCCATGATGGAGAAGATGAAAGGGCTGGTGCTGGTGTCCTCGGGCATCGAGTTTGACAAGTACCAGACCGCTAAGGACGAGATCCTGGCCCAGCTGGAGGCTATCCGCCGGGGAGACATCGAGGACTGGGAGATGGAGGGGACCCGGCGCACCCTGATTGGAGGCCATCTGTCCACCCTGGACGACCAGGGCCGGCAGGAGGAATTCTGGCTGGGACAGGCGGCCGCCGGGCTGGACACCACCATTGAGGAACTGGTGGACCAATTTGAAAATGTAACCAGGGAGCAGGTGGCCGAGGCCGCCAAAAAGCTGGAGCTGGATACCGTCTACTTCCTGAAAGGAAAGGGGGTTTGAGCCATGGAAAAATTGGAATTTGCCCGGGTGGGAGAGACCATGTACCATGAGAAGCTGGAGAACGGCCTGAATGTGTTTGTCTTCCCCAAGCCCGATTTTCAGAAGGGCTACGCCTTCTTCGCCACCAACTACGGCGGCATGGATATGCGCTTCTTCCTGGACGGGGAGCGGTACAGCACCCCCGCCGGAGTGGCCCACTATCTGGAGCACAAGATGTTCGACACCCAGGAGGGCAACGCCCTCCAGGACCTGGCCGCCAACGGGGCCAGCCCCAACGCCTTTACCAGC
>JAAWEX010000173.1 GCA_022794495.1 Lawsonibacter sp.
ATAAATGCGGTAGCCGTCGGCGTCCTCCTTGACAGTTTCCACATAGTTACGGATCTTCCGCTTCAGGCACACGTCGGTCACCAGCCCCAGGCCAGTCTCTGGGTCCACCCGGGGCATGTTGCCCGCGTCTGGGTCGCCGTTGGGATTTCCGTTCTCCACATCGAACAAGATCACGAATTCATAACGGTTCTTGATGGGTTCAGGCATCTTTCTTTTCCTCCTTTTTTGTATAGCGGGCCTGGGTCTGGTGGTAGTAGCCTAGCTGGAAGGCCCCCTGCTGGGGCAGGCTCAAGCGGTCCAGGAAGGTCTCTCCCAGTTTATCAGTCAGCTCGGTCAGCTGCTTGCTATAAAAGATGTTTGCCCCCTTATCCAGCTTCCGCAGATGCTTCTGCGCCAGGTTAATCAGCGTTGGAAACACCCGGCTGGGTGTGGCGGAAGCAGAGTTGAAATATTTGTCCTTAATGGTAGTGTTGATGCCCGGATTGGCCGAGGACTGGATGGCCTCCAGCACAGAGAACAGCCGGCCCAGGGTGTAGGGGATATTGGTACTGGCAGGGTTCAGGGACACGGTCAAGACCTCCTTTGGAATATCAGGATGGGGATTTTTCAGGTAATACGCCTTCAAAATGGCCGCCCGGCCTCTGGTGATCTCCCGCTCCGCCCGGATGCGCAGGGAAACGCCGTTGAACAGAGTCGTGGGATAGGGGGTGCCGCTCAAAATGGCGCGCAGGGTCTCACCTGCCATCCCCGGGGTTGGGGACTTGTCCCGGGAATTCTGATTCACCGTCTCGTCCAGCAGCTTCCAGAGGGGGAGGACCTCAAACTTGTCAAAGGCGGGGCGGACAATTTCCAGCCGTTCCTGGTGGGCCTGAATGTTTCGGACGAACTCACCGAACGAATTTTTGAGGAAGAACCGCACCGAAAGCCGGGCGGCATTTGGCGACAGACCCAGGATATAAAATGTAGTATTAGGGTCCAGTTGTGTCTCCTCAAACAGGACCGACCTGCCCTGGCACAGGTCAAGGGCCATTTTTTGCAGGTCAGAGACCGCATAGGTGCTGGGAGCGCCAAACAGGCTTGCCATAGAAAAGCTCTGATAGGCCCGCTGGCCTCCCGACGCCCAGAACAAAACGGTGGTATCCCCGATCCGCCCCACATACTCCCGGTCCGCCAGCAGGTGGTTCAGCGCGCTGGTATAGGCAAAAGCCGCATATTTGCTGGTAGGCGCATTGAGACTCTGTTCCCGGCCGTAGGAGCAGAAGGCATCTCCGTTGAACGATACCAGTGCCGCGCCGCTGGACTGAGCCCCAGCCATTCCTTTGATGGAGGGGTGGACCGCCTCCACTGTCCCCTTTTTCCCGGTAACCAGACACACCAGTTCTGGGCCGTCTCCAGCAGAATCGTAGTAGGCCTGCCAGACTGATCGAACCAGGGCGTCGTCCTGAAGAAACACACCGTTATAGTGAAATACCAGATTGGCCCCCGCCAAGATATCCTCCAGCCTGTCCGCCAAAGCAGGATGTTCCCTGGCTGCTTCCGGGGCCCAGCGGTCGAAAAACGCCAGCACCGCCTTGGCCGCCGGGCTTTCTATGTTGTCCAGCAGCTGGTGATGGAGCGCCTTGCAGGCAGCAAAGCACTCCAGGCTCCGCTTAGGCTTCCCTTTCTCATCAATCCCTAAAATATAGCTGGAGTTGTCCCAAAGAAAATTGGAGGAAACCCCGCTGGACCGTTTGACGGGAGCCGGAAGGGACATGGGCCGGGGAACCAGCACCTTCTTTTTCCCCCGCTCCTCCTCCTGTTTGAGGGAGACCGCCTGTTCCAGCTCTCCGGCATCGTTGATGTACAGCGCATAGGAGATATTGGTATCACTCCACCCGGGATGGGCCAGCTTTCCCTGAGAGGCAAGGTCCTCATAGTGCTCCACAAGGGCTTGCAAGATCATCCGATCACCCCCCCGCTGTCCCGGGTGGGGACCTCCAGCACACCATCCTGGAGCACTGCCCTGAAAAAGAGGGGGACGATGTTCTCGGAATCGGAGTAGTCCAGATCCCAGAGCATATATCCCAGGTCCCGCACTCCCTCCAGCTCCTCCGGGCAGGGCGGCGGGGCTTCACACGCTTTAAACTGTGCGGGAAATTCCCGGCAGCCAAAATAGGGCTGGCTGTAAAACTGTCCACGCTTGATCCGCCGTTTGATAATGTCTTGAAATTTCCCATGGTTGTCGCTGGCCGCAGCCTGGTCCGTGATGTCAAAGTGGGCGTCGATGACATAGCGCACATCTCGCAGCAGCATGGCTGCCCGCTGCTGGATGTCCTGAGAGGCGGCAAGATACAACTCTCCCCTCCCCCGCTCCATCACTGTTCGGGCTGACCGGGCGCTGGCGGTGGACTTCACCTCATTGCGCCGCAGATTGGTAAAGCGGATAGGGGCGCAGACGTGGATGCGGTCAATGACCCAGCGCAGACCGGGGTGCCAGTAGATACTCTCCAAGAGCCCCCGGGCGGCGGAGGGTGTCATGATATCGTAGCTGACCCGCTCCGTCTTCATTTCCGGGCGGGTGAAACAGGCATAGTCTCCCCAGACCTCCAATGAAATTGGCACAGCGTTTACTCCTTTCTGTTTTTGTCACTGAATAACACGTTTTGTCCTACTGGCAGGACCATTTTCAAAGCGCAAACTAAATTGCGAGAAATTCCTTTTCGTCCGCTGTTATTGACAGTCCCGTTCTACTGTCATACAGCGCCAGGTTGGTTAAAACCGCGCTGCCGTCCTCCAGCACCTCCAGGTCTCCCGCCAGGTCCAGAGCCGCATAGTGCTGCGGATAGACAGACACGCCGTACTGGCCCAGCGCCCGGAACAGCTCCCTGCTGCGCTCGCCGGAACGGAGCCGCCGGACCAGATCTTCTCCCTCTCCCAGGGGGATGTATACGGTTTTGGTCTCACTGTCGATCAGGTGAAACCGCTCCGCAATCCTCCGGAAGGGCATAAATTCCCGCTCCATAACTGTGAGGATATTCTTTTGGTCCAGCGCCTCCGGCCCCTTCAAGTCCAGCAGCTCCTGGAAATAACACCGGATAGCCTCCGGGCTGTCCGGACGGTCACAGCGGCTCAGTGCCTGGCGCCCCGCAGCCACAGGAATTTCAAACAGAGACGGAGACGGAGCATCACTCTGGAATATGGTAACAATACTTTCCCCGCCAGGGCGCTTTCCCTCCCGGTTGCACCGGCCCGCCGCCTGAAGAATGGAATCCAGTCCCGCCTCCTCCCGGAACACTGCGGGAAAGTCCACATCCACTCCAGCCTCGATCAAGGAGGTGGATACCACCCGGCAGGGCAGGC
>JAAWEX010000174.1 GCA_022794495.1 Lawsonibacter sp.
GTGACGACGCCCTCCAATTCGATCATATCATCTTTTGCCAAGCGTAGATCCCTCCTTGAAGGCGGCCAGCGCCCGTCTCAATGCCCGGTCGGAGACCGGCTCTCCCTGTTGCAGCCTGTGGACCACGGGGTGGTCATACATGTGCCGGCTGTCGGTCAGCTCGGTGAAGTGGCCCATTTTCTTTGCCTTGGGCCGGGACACCTTCCGGCGCTTGCCGTCGGCCAGCAGCACCATGTACCGCTCCTGATCCACACCCACCACGCAGAAGACGCCGTCCTTGTCCCGTCCGGCATCTGCCCGAACGATCCAGCCCGTGTAGTCAAACATAGGCCCCGTCCTCCGTGACGGTAAGGACCTCGGGGTCCCCGTCGGTGATGAGAATGGTGTTCTCATAGTGGGCGGTGAGCGAGCCGTCCTGCGACACCGTGGTCCACTTGTCCTCCAGCACCCGCACATGCCAATCTCCGGCACACACCATGGGCTCCACAGCGATGGTCATTCCCGGCTGAAGCCGGGGCCCGTGGCCTGCGGGGCCGAAGTTGCGCACCTCGGGGGGCTCGTGCATCTTGGCGCCCACGCCGTGGCCCACAAAATCCCGGACCACCGAGTAGCCGAAGGACTCCACATAGTCCTGAACAGCCTGACCGATGTCGGACACCCGGCAGCCCCGGCGGGCCTTTTGGATGCCCTCCCAGAAGCTGCGCTGAGTAACCTGAATCAGCCTCGCGGCCTCCTCGCTCACCTGGCCGCAGGGGTAGGTGGCGGCGCAGTCCCCGTGGAAGCCGCCAATGTAGGCGCCCACGTCGATACTGACGATGTCGCCCTCCTTCAGCTTCCGGGGGCCGGGGATGCCGTGGATGACCTCCTCATTGACCGAGACGCAGGCCGAGGCGGGAAAGCCTCCATAGCCCAGGAAGGAGGGCTTTGCCCCGTGGCTCTCGATAAAGCGGCGAACCGCCCGATCAATCTCGTGGGTGGTAACGCCCGGCCGCACCATAGCTCCGGCCAGGGCCCGGGCCTGGGCGGTAATCCGCCCGGCCCGGCGCATAGCCTCAATCTCCCGCGGGGATTTCAGCGAAATCATCTCCAGCGCCATCAGAGCCCCAGCGCCTCCATGATCACCTTGCTGGTCCCCTCGATGGTGTCCTGGTTGGCCACGGGAATCAGGATGCCCTTGCCCTCATAGAAGCCCTTCAGGGGCTCGGTCTCGGCGTGGTAGACCTCCAGGCGCCTGCGCACCGTCTCGGCCCGGTCGTCCTCCCGCTGGACCAGGGGTCCTCCGCAGGCGTCGCACACGCCCTCCGCCTTGGGGGGGCGGGCCTTCACATGGTAAGGCGCGCCGCAGCTCTGGCACACCCGCCGGCCGGACATGCGCTCCTCGATCTCCCCATCGGAGATCTCGATGGACAGCACATGGTCAAAGGTAATCCCGGCCTTGTCGATGGCCTCGGCCTGACCGATGGTGCGGGGCACCCCGTCCAGGATAAAGCCCTTGGCGCAGTCGGGCTGCTCCAGCCGCTGGGCCACAACGCCGATAATCACCGCGTCAGGCACCAGCTTGCCGGCGTCCATATAGCCCTTGGCCTCCAGGCCGATGGGGGTCCCCTCCTGGATGGCGGAGCGGAGCATATTGCCGGTAGAGATGGTGGGGATACCCAGCTTGGCGCTGAGGATCTCGGCCTGGGTCCCCTTTCCGGCGCCCGGGGCGCCCAAAAGGATCAATTTCATAGCCGTCCCCCCTTACTCCAGGAAGCCCTTGTAGTGCCGCATGAGCATCTGGGCCTCCATCTGCTTCACGGTCTCCAGGGCGACGCCCACCACGATAATGACGGAGGTGCCGCCGATAGCCAGGGAGCTGTAGCCCACCAGATTGCCGGTGATAATGGGGGCGATGGCAATCACAGACAGATACAGGGCCCCAAACATGGTAATCTTGCTGAGCACCCGGGTGAGGAAGTCGGCAGTGGGCTTGCCGGGACGCATACCGGGGATAAAGCCGCCGTTCTTCTTCAGGTTATTGGCCACCTCAATGGGGTTAAAGGCCATGGTGGAGTAGAAATAGCTGAAGCCAACGATAAGCAGGAAATACAAAATGCTGTAGAAGGGCTTGCTGGTGTCAAACAGCCGCATCATAGCGCCTCCAAAGCTCTCGCTCTCGGCCGTCACGCCCATAAAGGCGCAGATGGTGGCGGGCAGAGAGGCGATGGACTGGGCAAAGATGATGGGCATAACGCCGGACATGCTCACCTTCATGGGGATGTGGGTGGACTGGCCGCCATACATCTTCCGGCCCACGACGCGCTTGGCGTACTGCACCGGGATGCGCCGCTCGGCGTTGTTGATATAGACGATGAAGACCACCAGCGCCAGCATACCGATGACGATGAGGGCGATGGTCCAGGGGGCCAGGGCGCCCTGCTTCATAGCCTCGATATACTGCTGCGCGACCTCCTCGGTCATGCCGGGGTTATCCTCAATCAGGCCGGCGGTGCCTCCCCGAACAGCGAGCCAGGCCCGGAAGCCGCTGATGACGTCCATCACCATCTGGGGGAACCGGGAGACAATACCGGCAAACAGGATAATAGAGATACCGTTGCCGATGCCGAACTCGGTAATCTGCTCGCCCAGCCACATCAGGAAGGCGGAGCCGGCGGTGAAGGAGATCACAATCACCAGGGCCACCCAGAAGCCGGGCAGTGCGCCGCCGTTAACCAGCCCGTAGCTGTTCACCAGGGAATAGTAGCCAAAGCCCTGAAGCAGTGCGATGGCCACGGTGGTGTACCGGGTGATGGAGGCGATCTTCTTCCGGCCCTCCTCGCCGCCGTCCCGGGCCATCCGCTCCAAAGCGGGGATGGCCACGGTGAGCAGCTGGATGATGATGGAGCTGTTGATATAGGGCTGAATGGACAGGGCGAAGACGGTGGCCATGGAGAAGGCGGAGCCGCTCATGGCGTTCATCAGGCCCAGGATGGTGCCGCTCTGGCTGGCCAGATACTCGCTCAGCGCGCTGCCATCGATATAGGGCACGGGGATAGCGGAGCCCAAGCGGAAGATAAGCAGGGCCATCACGGTAAAGAGCATCTTCTTCTTCAGCTCAGGCACCCGCCAGGCGTTGCGGATCGTCTGAATCATAATCAGACCACCTCCCACTTACCACCAGCAGCCACAATTTTTTCCTTGGCGGAGGCGGAGAAAGCGGAAGCCTTTACAATCAGTTTCTTGGAGAGTTCGCCATTGCCCAGGATCTTGACGCCGTACTGGCACTTG
>JAAWEX010000175.1 GCA_022794495.1 Lawsonibacter sp.
CCTGGCCCGGTGCGAGGCCATGGGCCGGCTCCAGTCGGTGCTGGGGGGCAAGTGGAAAATTTTAATTTTGTGGTATGTGGCCTTCTATCAGGTCCAGCGGTTTGGCGAGCTGCGCCGGCGGCTGGAGGGGATCACCCAGTCCACCCTGACCCGGCAGCTCCGGGAGCTGGAGGAGGACGGCTTCCTCCACAGGGAGGTCTTTGGCGAGGTGCCGCCCCGGGTGGAGTACACCCTCACCCCCCTGGGGAAGAGCTTCGCCCCGCTCCTCCACACCATGCTGGAGTGGAGCCGGGAAAATTTGACGCAGGAGAACGGATATGGAAACCCGTGACCTGATTTTGGACAAGGCCCGCTTCGAGGACTGGGAGGACCTGTACCGCAACGTGTGGTCCCGGCCCGAGACCGCCCGGTATATGCTGTGGGCGGTTACAGACAGCGAGGAGGAGGCCAGGGCCCGGATGGAGCGGACCCTCGCCTGGCAGAGGGAGCACGATGTCTGGACCGTCTACCAAAGGGCCGGCGGGCAGGCCATCGGCTGGGCCGGGCTGGCGGAGCTGTCGCCTGGGATTTGGCAGGAAACCAGCATCGCCCTGGGGCCGGACTATGTGGGCCGGGGCTATGGGCGGCAGCTTCTGGAGCTGCTGATGGAGATCGCCCGGGAGCGGGGCGGAACGGAGTTCCGCTGCTCCGCCCGGTCGGAAAATACGGCTTCCATAGCGCTGATTACCTCCTGCGGGTTTACATTAGCGGCGGCGGGACCCTGTATTGACCGGCGGAACGGCAGCCCCTATGTGCTGGAAACCTATACGCGGAAGCTGTCACAGCGGGCGGACAATGTCCGCCCCTACACGCCATTTTTCTGCAATTTAAACAGAAACGAGGAAATTTAACCTATATGCCAGATATTGAGAAAACACAATTTAACCGCGCCGTTCTGGTAGGGCTGAACGCCTTCAGTCTCGGCCGGGAGGAGAACGCGGATGAGGAGAGCATGGAGGAGCTGGCCGCCCTGCTGGAGACGGCGGGGGGCGAGACAGTGGGGGTAGTTACCCAGTCCAAGGACAGCCCCGACCCCCGCACCTTCATCGGCGAGGGCAAGGTGGCCGAGGTGCGGGAGCTGGTGGAGGCCGCAGACGCCGGCCTGGTCATCTTTGACAACCCCCTCTCCCCCTCCCAGCAGCGCAACCTGGCCGAGGCGCTGAAGGTGGGGGTGCTGGACCGTTCCGCTCTGATTCTGGACATCTTCGCCCAGCGGGCCAGAACAAAGGAGGGCCGGCTCCAGGTGGAGCTGGCCCAGTACAAGTATCTGCTGCCCCGCCTGCTGGGCATGTGGAAGCACCTGGAGCGCCAGGAGGGCGCCATCGGCACCCGGGGTCCCGGCGAGACCCAGCTGGAGTCTGACCGCCGGGTCCTCCGCCGGAAGATTTCCAAGCTGGAGGGCGAGCTGAAGGATGTGCGCCGGGTCCGGGCCACCCAGCGGGAGCGGCGGATCAAAAATGAGGTGCCGGTGGTGGCCATTGTGGGCTATACCAACGCGGGCAAATCCACCCTGCTCAATCAGCTCACCGGGGCGGAAATTCCCGCCAACAACCGCCTCTTCGACACCCTGGACACCACCACCCGGACCCTGGAAATCTCCGACACCTGCACGGTGCTCCTGTCTGACACAGTGGGCTTTATCCGCAAGCTGCCCCACCACCTGGTGGAGGCCTTCAAGGCCACCCTGGAAGAGCTGGAGTACGCCGATCTGCTCCTCCACGTCATCGACTCCTCCAGCCCTCAGTGGCGGGAGCAGGCAGAGGTGGTGGACCAGCTCATCCACGAGCTGGGGGCCGACCAGACGCCCCGGATTGAGGTCTTCAACAAGTGCGACCTGTGGACCGGCGACATCCGCCCCCACGGAGAGGACCGGGTGTCTATCTCCGCCAAAACCGGCGAAGGCATCCCCGACCTGCTCTCCGCCATCGGGCGGGTGCTGGACAACGGGGCACGGCGGGTAAAAATCCACCTGCCCTATGACCGGGGCGGCCTGCTGGACAAGCTCTATCTGGAGGCCAAGGTGGAGAGCGTGGACTACGGCGAGACCATCGATGTCGTTGCCACCTGCACCCCCAAGGTCATCGGCCAGCTGGGAGCCCTGGTGGAGGGCTGGAGGCCCCACCGGGAGCCGTGGGAGGAATAGGCCTTGAAAGGTGATGGCATGGAAAATTACCAGGTGATTCTCAAACGCAAGCGGGAAGCATTGGGGTTAAGCCGGCATAAGCTGGCAGAACAGCTTGACAGCAAAGTATTTCCTGACGAGGTGAGCCCATGACAGAGTATTACATCCCTACCGGCCACGGCGAGGCCGAGCTGGTGGAGAAGCGCTCCCGGTTTATCGGCCAGGTGTGGCGGGTGAGCTCTGAGGAGGAGGCCAGGGCCCGGATTGAGGAGACCCGCAAGCGCTACTACGACGCCCGGCACCACTGCTGGTGCTACCGCATCCGTGAGGGCGGCGCGGAGCGCTGCTCCGACGACGGCGAGCCCCAGGGCACCGCCGGTCAGCCCATGCTCAACGTCTTTCAGCGGGAAGGGATCACTGACACGGTCTGTGTGGTCACCCGGTATTTCGGCGGCATCCTGCTGGGCGCAGGGGGGCTGGTCCGGGCCTACGGCAAAAGCGCCAAGGACGCCCTGGATGCCGCCGGCGTCTCGGTTGTCCGCCGCTGGGTGGCTATGGAGGTGCCCTGTACCTACGCCCAGTTTGAGGAGGTCCGCCGGTCGGTACTCCACCACGGCGGCGTGGAGGAGCAGGTGGACTACGGCGCTGACGTGCTGCTGTCAGTGCTGATTCCAGAGGAGCGCGCCGGCCAGTTCGCGGCCCATCTGCTGGAAGCCTCCGCCGGAACCATAGAGGTTCTGCAAGCCGGAGAGCAGTTCAAGGCTGTCCCCTTCCGGGAACAAAAATTGAGGGATTAACCAATGTTCTGCCCGGACCGGCGGACAAAACGAGCCTGAAACGCTTTTTCCCCACAGCCGCATTTTGTGCTTGCCAAACAGGCAAATATCGTGTATAATACCCCTAGAGCCTGCCGGTATGATGGAATTGGTAGACGTGACGGACTCAAAATCCGTTGGTGGCGACATCGTGTCGGTTCGAGTCCGACTACCGGCACCAGAAAAAGAGGTCAAAAAAGATTTTTGGTGAAAAAACCGAGAGATTTCAAGACCTCAGAGGCCCTTGGATAACGAAAATCCAAGGGCCTC
>JAAWEX010000176.1 GCA_022794495.1 Lawsonibacter sp.
GTCAGAAAATTTCCAGTATGCGGTAGAGATCATGTCGAAGCATATTGAGAAATATGCTTTGGCAACGTTGCGCAAGACTGAGGATTTCAAATTTATCTGTGAAGAATATGATTAAGAAATGCGTGTGAATGGTAGGGAAAAGTGTGATATTAAATTCCGTTTTACCGGGGATTTCATCTTTTGGGTGAAATTCCCCCTTGACAAATGCTCTCGTCCAGTAACAAATCAATAAACCTTTTTGATGGGGGGAATCAGGATGGACACATTTGGACAGGCTGTTCAGGAGACCGCCGAGACCGGAGCCCTCAGCTTTGACACCCGGCGGGGGCTGTGGCTGGCCCTGGGGCCCTGGGAGGAGCGGGACGAGATGGACGACAGCCTCCGGCCCCTCACCGAGCCGCTGAGAAAGCGGGCGGAGCTGGCCCTGGCCTGCGCCAAAAAGGTGGGGAAGGTCTGGAGCGCCTACGACGGCGAGGACAAGGGCCCCCAGGAGCTTTTGAAGAAGGCCAATGCCTACCTCAAGGGGAAGCTGGAGGCGGATCAGCTGTACCAGGCCTGGAAGGCCTCTGATTACATGGTAAGGACGGAGGATGAGCGGTACAGCACCGCGCCCATGGCCGCCCTCGCCGCCGAGCGGGCGGTCGCTGTGGCGCTTTGGGACGAGTTCCTGCTGGAGCCCCGGTACGCCGGTGCCGGCGACAGCGAGCTGGACCCCTACGACTGGGACGCGGCCTGGTGCGCCGCCCTAGCCTGGTCGGACCGGGATGAGGGCGCCAGCGGCGGACAGCATAAGGTGGAGGAGATGAAGTTCTGGGCCTGGTATCTGGAGCAGGCCGCCCAGCTTCTGGGGGTGGAGAGCTTCAAGTTCCCGAAGAAGGCGATTAAGGCCTTTGAGGAGAAGCAGAACCCGCCCAAGCCTGTGCCCAAGGAGGTCACACTGGAGAGCTTGGTGGATTTTCTGGGATGTGGAGAATACCGCAATCATTACTATGTGTCCCACAGCGGGGCCAATAAGTATAAGGAAAATTTGCCTACTTATGAAATAGAGACGATGTGCCGGGGCAGAGAAGGAGTCTGCCCTAAATGCGGGACTAAAGTGACTGATCTGGCATTCTACTATGGGGTAAATTCTCTGGAGGCCGACCTGCCCGGAACCGGCGTTTCTGTTAGAGTAGTGCATATCCTGCCTATGCTCAAGTGCCCGAACTGTGTGGATTCATCTTTTAACCCAAGAGAGGATCGAGTCAACACCAAGGCCGCATTTAAGCGTTATCTGTCAAGTCCGGGGCGGGTCCAAGAGCTGAAGGAAGAGTTAGAACGGCGGGCCAGAAATGTGCTTGATATCGGAGAGGGGTTTGTGTCGCTGAATGGTGCAGTGGAATTCCATCATGAGGTGCAGCCTGCCGGGCTGCAAGGTGTTCGATGGCTGGACCCAGAGGCGGAAGAAGTGCCGCTGGATATGGGCAAACTGGGAAAAACCTCCTATCTGACTGGGCTGACCGAGGAGAAGCTGGAGGTTGATTTAAGGCTGTTTGGCCCCCACGTTTATTTTCACGACCTGACTTTAAATGAATTTCGGGAAGTTTACCCGAAACAGGTGGAGATACTGGAGGACGGATGTGTTCAAATTACCATGGAGCGCCACTGGGTCCGGTGCTGGCTGGATAAAGCCGGAAACCTGGAACGGGTGGTGATTCAGTCCCGGTTCCACCTGGAAGTGGAGACGGAGTACCCTGTTACATTGACACGCTTTTTGATGATGGAGTTTCACCTGTCACGGGCCCAGGCGGAAGCGGAGGTGGAAGCGCACTGCGCAAAGGGATATCCAAGAAAGGAAATCGCCCCATTTTCCAACCTGACCCGTGGGGAAGCGATGCGTCTGTGTGCGGCGCTGCGCAGTTATGGCATTAAATGCAGGATTATGCCGGTTCCGGTGGGGGAAAAGGGCGATACACAGCTGCGGTAAGCTGTCAAATTGCATAATTTTTCCCGCGCTCTTATGGTTTCTCTCTCTCCGGCCGATATCCAAAGTGAAAGGGTGCCGGACAGGGAGGGGATATTGTGGGCATATCAGGGATCAGCGCCGGCGGATACTATCCGGGCCAGGCCGCACCGAATCAAAACGCGCCCGGCCAGGCCGCCCCCGCCCAGGAGGAGCAGAAGGCCCTGGCCGACGCCCTCAAGGAGCAGGAGGACGACCAGAAGACCCTGGTGGACATGATGCAGGAGGCCAGGGAGAAGGCCGAAGCGGCGGCGAAAAAGCGGGATGAGATGCTCAAAAAGACCAAGAGCAGCCGCCGCTACGGCGACGCGGCCATCATGGCCTACTCCAAGCTGGCTAAGGCCCGCAGTCTGGGGGAGGTGGACGCCGCCTCTGGCTATGCCCGGCGGCAGATATCCCAGCTCCGGGCGGCCAAGCGCAGCGACAGCGACAACGCCCAGCGCATCCAGGCGGCCATCAACCAGCTGCAAAAGGCGGTGAACCGGGCGGGGCGGAAGAAGCGGGAGATTTCCCAGGAAAAGCTTTCCGCCAAGCGCCAGGCCAGGCTGGAGCGGGAGAAGCGGGAGCGGGAGGCCAAGCGGCTGCGCCACCAGCTTCGCAGCCGTCAGGCGATGCGGATGATCCGGGAGTCGGGCTATCTGCGTGAGGCGGCGGTGGATAACCGTATGCAGGACCAGCTCCAGGCCTCACGAGACGAGATGCGCCAGCAGATGCAGGAGCTGACCGACAAGACCCAGACCGCGGTGGACGCCGCTGTCCAGCAGTACGCCGCCGCCTCGGCCCAGCCCGCCCCGGCGCCGGAAATCAGTGTGGAAGCATAAACAGAACCGCCGTCCCGATTGCGGGGCGGCGGTTATTCTTATGCTGCAGTAAGCCTGTAAGCCGGGTTCTGTCTTTTAAGACAGCCATCTATCTCGACGCGTCGTTGCCGGCGCGCTCAAGCCGCCTCCCCGGGACGGCCGGGCCGGCCAATGTCCCTCCACGGCGTTGCTCCGGATAGAGTTTACAGCGATGGGCACTTTTACGCGCCATCGGGTGAGCTCTTACCTCGCCTTTCCACCCTTACCGCACCCAGCGAAAACGAAACTCTACAGTTGGTCGGGAGTTTACTTGTTATACACTTTTCCCTCGTGAGGAAGGATGCGGCGGTATATCTCTGTTGCACTTGTCCTAGGGTCGCCCCCGGCGGGTGTTACCCGTTATCCTTGCCCTGCGGAGCCCGGACTTTCCTCACAGGCGGGCC
>JAAWEX010000177.1 GCA_022794495.1 Lawsonibacter sp.
TCCTCCCCGTCCTCTGGGGTGTAGGGATAGGGCAGGCCGTCCCGCAGGTTGTCCAGCACCTTGGGGTTGTTGAGCGCCTCGGCCAGGCGTTCCCGGTCCGAAAGCCTCCACTCGCGAATCACGCAATCCATGTCGGTCACCTCACACATAAAATCAAACAGGGGCCGTCCACAGACGGCCCCTCAAAACAGACAGAACTTTACCGGCGTCCGCCGCCGCCCCGGCGGTTTCCGCCCTTCTTTTCGATGTAGCGCAGCTCAGACAGCTTGCTGTCGGAGGACTGCATAAACTGCTTCAGCCGGTCCTCGAAGTCGGTGGGCTCCTTGGGGGCCTGGTGGACAAAGCCCATGGGCCGGGAACCGCTCCCCTGGCGCGGGGGCCGGCTGCTTCCGCCGCCCGGCCGCTGGCCGCCGCCCTGTCTGGGGGCGCGCTGGGGCGGGGGTTCCACCTGCTTGATCGACAGATTGATCCGGTTGGCCTGGTCGATGCCTATTATCTTCACCTTGACCTCCTGCCCCTCGTGCAGATGGTCGCTCACCTCATTCACATAGGAATAGGCGATCTCAGAGATATGGACCAGTCCGGACCTCCCCTCTGGCAGGGCTACAAAAGCCCCGAACTTTGTGATACCTGTCACCTTGCCATCCACGATGGCCCCTACACCTAACTCCATTGGCAAGAAATGTCCTCCCTTGTAAAATTGAACTCTTTCACACAACACACATCTAAAAAACGTGCTCTGATCTAGTTGGCTACGTCGATAAACACAATCTCGTCCTTCTCCACATAGCCCCGGTCCCGGGCCACCTGCTCCAGCATCTCAGGATCGTCGCTGTTTGCGATGGCGTCGGCCAGCTTTTGGTTTTCCAGCCTTTGATTTGTCACCTGCCAGGCCAGGCTGTCCCGCTGGGCCTGAACGCCCTGAATTTTCCCCCGCAGATCCAGCAGAGTGATCGCCATATAAATCAGCAGCGCCAGGACGACCAGCTTGGTCAAAAATCCGGCCCTTTTGAATGTCATAGCCATACGCTCCCCTCTCCCGGATTCTGCGGCGGCGGACAGCGCTGTCCAGCCGTCCCGCCGTGTTTTTCATTCTATACCATTTCGCCCCGGAAAGGAAGATGTTTTTTACAATTTTTCTGATTTTTTTTAGAAGCGCCCTTGCCAACCCCAACGGGAAGGTCAAAATGCCCAAAAAAGCGGCGGTCAGATCCGCTCCCAGGTAGCCCAGCTTCAGCACCAGGGGGCTGAGCGCCCAAAAATAGAGGGCCCCTCCTGCCAGGCAGAAGGCCGCGCCGTACAGCCGCACCCGGCCTCCCCAGGCGCCCTGAGACCAGAGGAACAGCGCGCCGGTGGCCCCCAGCCAAAACAGCAGGTCCAGCAGCGGCCCCAGCAGGGCGGCCCTGATCCTCACCCGCAGGATGCGGAACAGGTCGTAAACCATCCCCATGCCTCCCCCCAGAAGCAGGGCCTGACACAGCGCCTGTCCCTGTTGGGCCACATCCACCGTCATCCGCCGAACAGCCGGGCGAACAGACCGCCCCCGGTCCGGTTCTCTTCTCCGTAGAGCAGTGCGTTCACCCGGCCCTCCACCTTCAGGTCTCCCCCGTCCAGCGACAGCTTTTCAATGTGCAGCCCCTCCCCCTGGATTTCCAGCGCCCCCTGCGCAGTGGTGAGCAGGATGGTGTTTTCATCAAAACGCTCCACCTCCTCCACCCCGGAGACAACCAGCTGTTCCCGCTCCTCCAGGATGATATGGTGATTCAAGCTGGGACGGGCCCGGTCGTCCACATATGCCATAAGGATTCCCCCTTTCCCCTCCATTCTATTGAGACAGCCCGCTCCTTTATGCCTCTCCCCCGGTAAAATCGTCCATTTCGCACATGGAAACCAAAACGGATTTGCTGTAGAATAGAAAATTATGATATATCTGGGAGGTCCGCTATGATAAAAGCCATTTTTTTCGATATAGACGGAACGCTGGTCAGCTTTAAGACCCACCGCATCTCCCCCGCTGTGCTGGACGGCCTGCACCGAGCCCGCGACAGGGGCATCAAGCTGTTTATCGCCACCGGGCGGCAGCAGAAGGCCGCGGAGGAGGCGGTGGGCAGCTTCCCCTTCGACGGCTATATCACTGTCAACGGTCAATTCTGCTTCGCCGGGGAGCGGGTCCTGCGGGACAACCCCATCCCCCCGGAAAACGCCGTCCAGCTGGTGGAGCTGCTGGAGCGGACAGGCAGCCCCTGCGTCTTTCTGGAGGGACAGCGCTGCTTTGCTGTCAACCCCGACCGCCGGCTGGAGCTGTTCCCCAGCCAGCTGAACATCCCCATTCCGCCCACTATCCCCCTCCGGGAGATTCTGGAGCACAAATTCTACCAGGCGGTAGCTTTCTTCACCAGGGAGGAGCAGCAGGCCGCCGGGGAGGGCTTCTTCCCCGGACTGTCCGTCATGCGCTGGCACCCGGCCTTCGTGGATGTGGTGGCCCCCGGCGGGGGTAAGGACCTGGGGATGGACGCCATTCTGGACCACTTCTGCATCGACCTGTCTGAGACCATGGCCTTTGGCGACGGGGAAAACGACCTGCCCATGCTCCGCCACGCCCGGATCGGGGTGGCCATGGGCAACGCCGACAGCGTCGTGAAGGAGCAGGCCGGCTATGTCACCGCCTCGGTGGACGAGGACGGCATCCTCACCGCGCTGGAGCATTTCGGACTGCTGTAAGAGGCTTCAGGGAATACCATGTAGGGCAAGGGCTCTGCCCTTGCCCTACATGCCAGGAAAAGAGAAATCCGCAGAGCGGCGTTTACACATTATTCACAAAATAGTATAGCTTTTTCTCGGGAGATGGTGTACAATAGGGACAAGCACCCACACTGTATACATAAAGGAGGCCGCCCCATGAAGCTAACATTTTTCGGCGCCGCCCACGCGGTCACCGGCAGCTGTCACTGCCTGGAGGTTAACGGCAAAAAGATTTTGATCGACTGCGGCCTGCAGCAGGGACAGGACGAGCACGACGACAACTCCCTGGACTTTGCCCCCAACTATATCGATTATGTTCTAGTCACCCACGCCCACATCGACCACTCGGGCCGCATTCCCCTGCTGGTCAAGGAGGGCTTTAACGGCCGCATCCTCACCACCGGCCTCACCGCCCAGCTGATGAGCGTGATGCTCCGGGACTCCGCC
>JAAWEX010000012.1 GCA_022794495.1 Lawsonibacter sp.
CCAGCAGTTGATGAAGGTGAAGATGGCCAGGGCGCCGATGCCCGGCTTGATCATGGGCATGACCACGGTGGAGAAGGTGTTCCACTCGCTGGAGCCGTCGATGCGGGCGGCCTCTAAAATTTCTCCCGGGATACCCTCAGAGAACTGCTTCATCAGGAACACGCCAAAGGGCCAGCCTACCGTGGGGAAGATGACGGCCCACAGGCTGCCGTACAGGCGCAGGCCGGACATCTCCCGGAGCAGGGGGATCAGAATGACCTGCTTGGGCAGGGCCATAGCGCACACGATGAGGGAGAACAGGATGGCCCGGCCGTTAAACCGCTTCTTGGCCAGGGCGTAGCCCGCCATGGCGGCGGTGATGCAGGTGATAATCATGGCCGCCACCGACATAAACACCGCGTTAATCAGCCACCGGAAGGCGGCGGGGGCGTCGGGACCGGCGGAGAGGACCACCCGGTTTTTCTCCGGGTTGGTAAAGCTGCCGAAGGGCAGGAAAATCTCCCACAGGGGGGCGCTGCGCTTCTCAAACAGGGCCTTGAAGTTGTCCGTTACCCACTCGGGGGGCCACCAGCTCGGCTGGGGCGCGTTGTTCACCGCGCTGGACTTGAACGCGCCGGTAATGATCCAGTACAGCGGGAAGGTAAACAGGAATGCCAGGATGACCAGGATAATGATGGAAACAATCCGATAGGCACGGCTGCTGCCGCTTTGAATTTTCATACCAGCACCCCCTTACTTCTCTTGGGCCAGCTTGAACTGGACCGCGGACAGGATTCCAATGAAGATGGCCAGCACCACGCCCATGGCGTTGGCGTAGCCGAAGTGGCCCGCCGTCTCGGTGAGCTTGAAGGCGGTCCAGTAGATGCGGTACATCACCGTATCGGTGCCCATGCCGCCCTTGGTCAGCAGCTGAATCAGGGCAAAGCACTGGAAGGAGTTGATGGTGGTGATAACCAGGATGTACAGGGTGGTGGGCATCATCTGGGCCCACTTCACCTTCCAGAACACCTGGAAGTCAGTGGCGCCGTCCACCTGGGCGGCCTCGATGAGGGTGGTGTCCACATTGCCCAGGGCGGAGACGTACAGCACGATGGGCTGGCCCACCGAGGTGGTGAACAGGATCAGGATAATACAGCCCAGGGCGTATTTCTCGTCGCCCAGCCAGTTGATCCGGCCTTCGATCAGGCCCAGCCTGCCCAGGACGTAGTTAAAGATGCCGTAGTAGTTGTTGTACATCCAGCCCCACACCACGGTGACGGCCACCGAGCCGGTGACCACAGGCAGGTAGAAGATGCACCGGAAGGCGGACAGCACCGGGCCCTTCATCCTGTAGATGGCGGAGGACACCCACAGGGAGAAGGCGCAAACCGTGGGCACGCTGACAATCACGATAACAAAGGTGTTTTTCAGCGCGGCTAAAAATTCCTTATCGCTCCACAGGCGGACAAAGTTGCCCAGACCGATGAAATTGCCGAACAGGCCCTCTCCGTGCATGTTGGCGTCGGTCAGACTGAGGAGGATGCAGATAATCATGGGAATGACCACAAAGCTGATGAAGAAAATCAGGCTGGGCAGCATAAACAGGTAGCCGGCAATGTTTTCCCGGCGCTGTAATGCCCGGCTCATGGTAGGCTTCTTTGCCAAGCTCAACACTCCTTTACAACTGAGGTAGCGCCCCGGACCGGGGCAGATATAGCGGCGCGCCCCCCTCCCGCCCTTTCGCGGGAGAGGGGCGGCAAACCCTTATCTCTTTGCTTATGCTGTGGACGCTCAGCCTGCGGCGGCGTTGGCGTTAGCCAGGTGCTCAGCCACGGAGGCGGCGATGTCCTCGCCCTTGCCCACCTTCTGGAGCATATTCCACCACTCGGTGCGGGCGCTGGCCCAGCCGGTGGTAATCTGGTAGTAGTCGCCCAGGTTGGGAAGGATGACCTTGTTATAGTCGGTCATGATGGCGTTGTCGGCGAAGATATTGGACAGGTCGGTGCCCTCAGCGGCGGTGCGGGCGGAGAAGAAGTTGGAGATCTTGGCGGCCTCAGCGGCGTGCTCAGAGTCGCACATGTACTTGACAAACTGCTTGGCGGCGTCGATCTTGCCCTGGTCGCCGTTATTAAAGATGCCCAGGCCCCAGATACCGCCCTGGAGGACGGGGGTGCCGTCGGGAGAGGGGAAGTTCATGCAGACGATCTCCTGGCCGTTGATGGTCTTGCCTGCGCCGGTGCCGGCGACGGCGGGATCCAGCTGCTGGGCGATGTTCCAGCAGAAGGCCATATCCAGAATCTCCTGATACATCAGCTTCAGCTCGTCGCCGCCCTCAAGAGAGGCGTCGAAGGCGATGCCGGGCATGCTCTTCAGCTGCTCCAGCGCCTTGATGTTGTTGGGGTCATCCCAGGTGTACTGGGTGTGCTCGGCGTTGGTGAAGGTGCCGCCGTACATATTGTTGATCAGCGCGCGGGTGCCCTGGTCGCCGCCCTGGCCCTTGCAGTAAACGGCGGCCACGGTGTCGCCCTTCTTGGCGTAGAGGGCGTCAACCGCCTTGATGAAGTTCTCGGTGGTCCAGGTGTGAGTATCCAGGTCCAGATACTGGTCGGCACCGGCCGCCTTAAAGGCGTCCAGGTTGATGCCCATGCAGTGGGCGGTGATGAACATGGGGTACTGATACACCTTGCCGTCGGTGCTGGTGCAGGCGGCCAGAGCGGCGGCGTTGATTTCGCTCTTGTCGGTGTCGTCGATCATGTCGGACAGGTCCACCATGTAGCCCTTGGCGCCCCAGTTGGCCACCAGGCGCTCGGGGCCCTCCATAATCAGGTCGGGGGCGTTATTGGCGGTGATGGCGGTGTTTACCTTGTCGTCGCCGTCGGCGTAGGCCAGCCACTCCAGGTTGACCTTGATGCCGGTGTCGGCGGTGAACTGGTCGATGAGGGACTTGACGTTATTCTCATCCTGCCAGCCGCCTACGGGGTAAATCCACGCGGTGATCTCTGTTGCGCCGCCAGGGGCGGGGGTGCCGCTCTGGGCAGGGGCCTGGCTCCCGCTGCTGGGCTGATTGCTTTGAGCGGGCGGTTTCTGGCCGCCGCCGCAGGCGGCCAGAGACAGGGCCATGGCCATGGCCAGAGCAGCCGCAACAAGTTTTTTCATCTTCATTACAGTTCCTCCTTCAATTTCACAAAAAATATAGCTGCAAGGCTTGGGGTAATGTATAAATTATACAAGAGAAAAGGCGGCCTGTCAACCGAAATCGAAAAAATTTTTGTAAAATACCAATTTTCAGTGGAAGTAACAAAAATAATTTCGATTTTTGTGCAGTTTAACTCGACAGGGCGGTATAAAATCGAAATATTTGCCTTGACAAACGAAAAAAAGCTGTTAATCTAAACGATAGTTACAAATTTTTATAGGAAGAAAGGGAGCTGTACTATGAAAAAGCATGTCCTCTGCCTGGGCGATTCCAACACCCACGGCTACTGTGCCGACCCCTCCGACTGTGCCGACGGCGGCATCCGCTTCAACGAGGATGAGCGCTGGACCTGCCTGCTGCAAAAGGCTCTGGGCCCGGATTTCCTGGTGACCGAGGAGGGCCTGTCCGGCCGCACCACCGTCTTCCCCGACCCCCTCCACGAGACCATGGACGCGCTGACCGTCCTCTATTCCCTGCTGAAAAGTCATGAGGTGATCGACCTGCTCATCATCATGCTGGGCACTAACGACACCAAGGAGCGCCTGGGGGCCAACGCCTCCTGCATCGGCATCGGCATGGAGCGGCTGGTGCGCAAGGCCCAGAGCGTGGACTGCTGGGGAGACCACGCCCCCAATATTCTCATCGTCTGCCCGCCCCCCATCCGCCCGGAGATGGAGCAGGCCGAGTGCGGCGTGCCCATGGGGAGAGGCTGCCTGGAGAAGTCCCGGGAGCTGCCCAAATATTATCAGAAAACCGCCCAGCTGACGGGAGCCCACTATCTGGACGCTGCGGAGTGTGAGTTCAACTCTGTGGACGGCATGCACCTGACCAAAAAGGGCCACGCCCAGCTGGCCCAGCTGCTGGCCCAGGTGGTGCCCGGGCTGCTGCCCTGACCGCCTTTAGGAGGGATTGCTATGGGTTTATTTGACAGGTTTAAACGGAAGAAGGCCCCCGAGCCCGCCGCCCAGGGGCCGGAGGAGACGGCCTCTGGCCTTGCGCCATCGGCGGATACCTCCGCTGTGATTCTGCTGGGCGAGGACGTGGGCTGGACCGCCGTCACCAGGGCTGTAGAGAACCGCTTTGGCTCCCAGGCCCTGGTCTCTGCTGACAGCAGCGCCCCCAATGCCCCCGCTATGACCCTCCTTCTGGAGGGCGTGGAGTTCTTTTGCAGCTATATGGCCATGCCCCACCCGGCGGAGTTTTACGACCTGGCGTCCTTGCAGGAGGGGCTGTTTTCTCCCCAGGAGCGGGAGGAGATTCTGGCAAACAAGGCCTTCCTGGTACTGGCCCAGAAGGGTGGCGGGGCCTCCCTGGAGGAAAAGTGCAGAGTCTGCCGCCTGTTCACCCGCCTGGCCGGGGCGCTGACTCAGCTGGACGGGGCTGTGTGCGTCTTTGTCCCCGGGGCGGAGCTGCTCATCAGCCGGCGGGTCTACCTCCAGCACGCCGCCATTCTAGAGAAAAACTGGGAAGACCCGGAGTATTTCCCCGCCCCGCTGTGGATCGCCATCCGCAGCGGCCAGAAGGGAGAGGCTTCCCTGGTGGGCACCTGGGGCCTGCGGCAGTTCGGCTTTTTAGAGTTGTGGTTCCTGGACGCCAAGTCCCCCTGGCCGGAGCTCCACGAGAAGCTGTATCTCATGTCCATCTTCCAGATCACCGGCCGGGAGCTGTATCAAAATATGGATACCATCGCCTTTACGCCGGGGAATCCCTCCACGTTCAAGGAGCTGAACGGCGCACTGTTTATTGTAGGCGGCGGAGTCTGACCAAAAAAACAAGTCTGCCAATGGCAGACTTGTTTTTTTATTCCTCAGGCGGCCCATCCTCCCTGGGGGCCAGCTCCGGGGCGTATTTTTGAAAGACCCGCTCGGTGAACAGAGAGACCAGCAGCATGGCGATCACAGGGACGAACACCACCGGCCACCACCGGGCGGCGCAGAGGACCACGGCCTGGGCGGTCAGCAGCACGACGACCACGGTGCTGGGCAGGTGGACCATGGTGAGCTGAAAGGCGGTGCGGAACAGGTCCTTCACCCGGTAGTCAAACCGCCCCAGCAGGGGGAACAGCCAGCACAGCACCCCCGCCGGCAGCATCAGGGCAAAGTACTGCGCCACATAGAGGACATAAAGCAGTCCGCCCACCCGCGTCCCATACCAGCGGGCGATATGGTGAACCGCCAGCAGCAGCGCCGCCGCCGGGAGAACGATCAGCGTCGTTTGCAGGCCGGGTTTCAAGTTGTCCCGAAAGGAGCGCAGATAACACCCAAACGCCCCGCTCTCCCGCCTCCGGACACACTTGACAACCGTGTAATACAGCGCCGCCGTGGCCGGGCCGATGGTCACCACCGGCAGGCAAAGCGCAATCCACAGCACCGACAGCCCCACCACATCCACCAGGGTGGACAGCCAGGCCCATATTCCCTTCTCTGGGTTAAAAAAATCTCCCATAAGGTCCTCCAAAGGGCTTTCCCGCCTGACACGGGATCAGACACATTTCTGGGTCAGCGCCTTGCCCACCGACCTCCGGTTGCGCTCCGCCCCGTCCGGGTCCCGGCGGATAAACTCGCTGAGCAGCACCTCCACCACATAGAGCTGGGCGATGAGGGCCGCAGAGGAACCGAACTGGAAGGGCTGCTCGTTGGGTCCGCACAGCAGCACGGTATCGGCGTAGGCGCTGGCCGGGGAGTTGAGATAGCGGGTAACCAGGATCAGCTTGGCCCCCCGGCCCCGGATGACCTCCGCCGCGTCCAGCACCTCGTGGGTGGCTCCAGAGTAGGAGAAATAGAGCACCGCATCCTCTCTGGACAGGGTGGACAGCACCACCGTCTGCATATGGGAATCTTGGATGGTCTTAAACTTGGGAGAGGTGGTGGAGAACTGGGCCCAGGCCGCCAGGGCCACCACCGAGTGGTTGCCCTGCCCCAGGCAGATTACCTGGCCCGCTCTGCGCAGCAGATCCACCGCCCGGGTGACCGAGGGCTCAGACAGCATGTGGTAGGCGTTGCTCAGTTCCTCCTGAACGGTGTGGAGCACCTTGCCCATCACAGCGCCGGGGGTATCCTCCGGAAGGACCTCCCCCGCCAGCTGGCTTATATTGGCTCCGGCGGGCAGGGCCGCCCGGGCCAGCTCCAGCTTGAAGTCGTTGAAGCCGGCCAGCTTCAGCTTCCGGCAGAAGAGCGACACGGTGGACACCGCCACCCCGCACTGGTTGCTCAGGTCGGTGATGCTGATGTACTGGGTCTCCTTCTGGTGCTCCAGCACATAATCCGCAATTTTCCGCTCTGAGCGGGTAAAGCTCTCATACTCCTGAAGCATCTGGGCCAGGATGTTTTTCTCCAAGGTGTACCTCCCGTAGGGGGCGCCGTCTCCGGCGCCCCGCGTTCATATCCCGTCTCAACAGGCCGCCGGGAACGGCGGCCCCTACAGCCGGGCCAAGATCTCGTCGATCATCTTGTCCACCAAAATCATGCTCCGGGGCATGTGGAAGGGGCCCTTGAAGGTGCTGCCCTTGGTAGAGGGCATGGTGGGCAGACCGTCCCGGCGCAGATAGCCGTACCACTCCCCAAACTCGGGGTCGGCAAAATGCTCCTTGCAGTAGTCCATACACTTGCAGAACCAGTCCAGATACTTCTCCTCGCCGGTGTCCCGGTAGAGCATCATAGAGGCAATGAGAATCTCGTTGTGGGGCCACCACAGCTTCATGTCGTGCTCATAGGCCTCGGGGGGCTTGCCCAGGCAGTCGGTAAAGTAGAGCAGCCCGCCATACTCCTTGTCCCAGCCGGCCTCGATGGCCCAGTCGAACATCTGAGCCGCCTTTTTCACCAGCTCCTTGTCCCCGGTGCGCTGGGCGTGTTCCAACAGGAACCACACCCCCTCGATGTCGTGGCCGGGGTTGACGGTGCGGCCCTCGGTGTAGTACAGCCGGGGGGAGCCGTCCATGTCCACATTCTCCAACGTGCATTTCAGCTCGGGCTTGACGTGGTACTTGAAGATATCGTCCACGCACTGCTGGGCCCGCTCCTCATAGAGGGCTTTCCGCTCCGGATCGGTGCGCATAAGCACGCCGGTGACGTTTAAAATAATCATGGGAGTGCCGAAGGCCCGGCCGGACCGGGTTTCGGGGATGGTCTTGGGGCCCATGCCCACCGGGTCGGGCTTGCCCTGACTCAGATCCCAGTACAGATCGTAGCACTGCCGGGCACGCTCCAGCCGCTGCCTGTCCCCGGTGACGCCGTAATACTCCGCGTTGGCGATGGCGCAGAAGGCCTCGGAGAAGTAGTACCTCCGCTGGCGCAGGGGCCTGCCCTCAGCGGTGACGGTGAAGTACATCCGGTCGCCGCAGGCGTGGTTGAAGCAGTATTGTTCCATAAAATCCAGGCAGCTCTTCGACGCCTCCAGCCACTCCTCCTTCACGCCGTAGTGGTGGCACAGAAAGGCGTAAATCCAGCCGCACCGGCCCTGCATCCACACGCTCTTGTCGGTGGAGTAGATCTCGCCCTTCCGGTCCAGGCAGGTGTACACCCCGCCGTGTTCCTTGTCCATGCCGTGATCCAGCCAGAACCGGGCGGAGCGCTCCAGCTCGCTCTTCACCCAGGACTGGGCGTCCTGTAATTTTTTACGGTCCATCGTTTTGACCTCTTTTCTCATTTTGATCTTCATCTCCTGTCCCCGCCGCAGAAGGCAAGGCCCTTTTGTGTAGGGCCCGCGGAGGCGTTCCCCTACACGATCTCCGGCAGGCTGGCGGCGGCCATGGACTGGCCCACCCGGCGGAACTTCTCGTCGGGCAGCTCGGGGACCAGCTTGACCTCGGGATACTCGTCGGCCAGCACCTTTTTGGCAGTATCCAGAATCAGGTCGCCCCCCTTGCCGCTCATCACCCGGCCCAGAAGCAGCACGTGCCGGCAGCCATACAGCTCGTAGTAATAGGCCAGGGTGTGACCCAGGTAGACACCGATGGATTCATATACCTTGGCGGCCCTGGGGTCGTCCTGGGCCATCAGCTTCTGCACCGCCTTCAGCTTCTCCGCCGGGCTCAGACTCTCCTCCAGCTCGATGCCCGCCCGGGGAGCCAGCTTGATGACGCCGTCCTGAGAGAAGTACTTCACGCCGCAGCCGATGTCTCCGGACCACTCGTCCCGCATGGCGTCGGGGTTGGCGTCCACCGGGACGAAGGCCAGCTCGTTGAGCCAGCCGGTGATCCGGCCCTCCTCGTCCACATAGCCCACCGCCTCGCTGGTGCCCATGGCGATACCCAGAACATTGTTGTCCTCCAGGCTCATGGCCCCCGCCAGGGCGGACACGTCGCCGTCGTTGACGACGGCGTATGGCACGCCGCCAAAGGTGTCCCGAATGGCGCGGATGTAGATATCCTTCACCTTGGCGTCGTAGAGGTCGGGGGGGACCTGAAGGAAGAGCGAGGCCCGCATGGTCCGGTTGTTAATATAGATGCCTGCGGAGGACACGCCCACCGCGTCCACCCGGGGCATATGCTCCGCGGCAGACTTGAGGGCGGCCACGATACCCTCGTAGTGGTAGTCGGGGTCGGCGTTGGTCTTGGGGAACCAGACCACCTCCTCGGAAAAAACGGTTTCCCCGTCGATAACGGCGGACACCTTCCGGTCGGAACCACCGGCGTCGAAGCCAATGCGGCAGCCGTCCAGATGGCCGCCCATGGCCTTGGGGCAGTTCTTCTCCTCGGGGACCTCGTCCACGCAGATGATCATAAAGGGGGCCTCAAATACGTTGTGCATAAACTCCACATCGAACCACTGGGGTCCATCCACCCCATAGAGCTTGTTCAGCCGGTCGCACAGGTCCTGGTCGGTAATCTGGACACAGTAGCCGCCATACATCCAAAGCATGGTCTTGATGAGCCGCTCCACATAGTACAGGTCGGCCTCGACCATCTCAGGGGTGCCGTGGACAAAGGTGTGGCGGACCGCCACCTGTCCGTCCGCCCGCTCCACGGCGATACTCACAGGCTTCTGCGCCCCCTCCAGAAAGGCCTGGTTAAACCGCATCAGAGGGATAAACTCCGGGTCTAAAACGGGTGTGTGCTTCAGCGTTACGTTGATGCCAAATCTGTCCATAAATGCGTTCTCCTTTACCCCGTCAAAATAGTGTATTCAATGGGCTTTGCAGGGGAATTGTACCACAGGTTTGTGCAATATGCAATCCTTTTCTATGGGATATGAGCAAAATGCGTACGTTTTTTATAAATTCGCGGAAAGAAATTCAGATTTCCCGGATTACATATCTGTCACAGCCCGCTCCGGCCAGCCGCTCATAGGCCGCCCAGACCGGCTCCGGGACCTCCACCGGCGCCTGAAAGCGCCCGGCGTACACCCGCAGCCGCTGGAGGTCGCCCACCATCAGCTCTAAAACGGTCCTTGCGTCATTGCCCTGGGCAATATACTCTGAAAGGGTTAGCTCAGGGCGGCGCACCGACCACTGCACCTCCGGCCACTGCATCGCCCCTGTGGCCAGGGCCCGCTTGGCCATGTAGGGCTTGCAGGCGATCACTCCGGTCCTTGGAAAAATCCCCCGCTCCTCCAGCATTGCCCGGCTGAAGCGGAAGTTTTCCCCCGAGTTGGCCGCCTCTTTCTCAATAATCAGGCGGTCCTCCGGCGCCCCCAGCTCCAGGCACCTCCTGGCATACAGAACCCCCTCCGGCTGGCGGAATATTTCCGCAGTGTCCTTTCCCAGGCCGCCGCTGCACACCAGCCAGCCGGCGTGGGTCTCGCGAAAGGCCTGGACCGCCGTGTCGGCCACCATCAGGTCCTGGCTGCCCATGGCCAGAACAATCTCCGCCCGGTCCGGCCCCTCCTCCGCCTCAGCGAGAAAGGCAAACAGGCACTGGGCGTCCTTTAGCATTTCATCGGTCATTTTGGCTCTCCTTTCCCCCTTCCAAACAGCGCCGTCATTAGCAGACGGAATACCGCCATGTGTTAAACAGGCTGATGCAGATAATCACCGCCATCAGCAAGATGAACAGCCGCTCCACCGCCGCGCCGCTCATCCTCTGGTTCAGCCTTCTGCCCAGGACGCCGCCCCCCAGTCCCCCCACCGCCATCAGCGCCAGCACCGTCCACCGGAAGTCGGGGACAGAGCTGGTGACAAGCGTGGTCAGCAAACTGCAAAGCTGGCTGAAAAAGATGATATACAGGCTGTTCGCGGCAGCCGTTTTGGTATCCATGCTGAAAAAGAAATACAGCACCACCAGGTTGATGGGCCCGCCGCCAATCCCCAAAAAACTGGACATACAGCCCAGCGCCAGACCGATGGCGGCACAGGCCCACTTATTTCGGAGCCGGTATGTAGGGATGCGCGCCTTGTTCAGTGTATACAGGAGGGTTCCCACTGTGACAGCGGCCAGGCAGGCGGCCTGGACCGCACCCACCCGGTCGGGGGTGTCTGACAGCGCCCGCACCAGAGAAAACAGCTGATTGCCCAGCAGTCCTCCTGCCGCCGCACCGGCGGCCAGCGGCGTGCCGGTGCGCAGGGAGACCCGCTTCTCCCCGGCCAGCAGAGATTTTCCCACCGAGTAACAGCTCATCGTCAATACGGTGCAGCCGGACAAAAAGCTGATGGCGGACACCGTCTCCAGGTGGAGCAAATCCAGAACGGGCTTGATAATCACGCCGCCTCCGATTCCGCAGACGGCTCCCACGGCGCTGGCCCCCAGCGCCACAAGGAAAAATATCACCATGGGACTACCTCCTTTTCAGCAGGCTCTGGGCCCGGCGCAGGCGGGGGAGGGCATAGGCAAAAAATCCGGCATACGCCGCGCAGTAGTAGTTCCGGCCCGGTCCATCCTCCCCTGTCAGCCGGTCCCGGCGGCAGCCGTTGCGGCACAGGGCGTACCACTGGCAGCGGCCGCACTCCTCCGGCACCCGCTGGGACTCCTGGATAAAGCCCATCTCCTCTCTGGCCCGGTCCAGCTCCTGCCAGGAATTTTGAAGAACATTCCCCAGCCGGTACTGGTCCAGACCGTAGAAATCGCAGGGATAGACGCTCCCGTCCGCCTCCACCAGATACTGCAGGCCGCAGCAGCCCCGCATGGAGCACTGCTCCGGCGCGTGTCCGCCCAGCATCCACACCAGATTGTCGAAATAGCGGATGGACCAATACCGGCCCTGCTCCAGCTCCCGATACCACAGGTCAAACAGGGTTTTCAAAAACTCCTCATACTGCCTGGGCGGCAGGGAAAAGCGCTCTCCACCCCTGGCCTGCTCCAGCGGGTCCAGGCAGGGGATGTACTGCTGATACGAAAAACCGTCCCTGCACAGGGCGGAAAACACGCTCTGGATGTGCCGGGCCAGATAGCCGGTCACCACAGTGAGTATATTATATTCCACTCCGGCCCGGTCCAGCAGCCGGGCCGCCTGTCTCACCCGGTCGTAGGTGCCCCGCCCCGCCGCGTCCCTCCGGAAGCGGTCATGGCACGCCCGGTTTCCGTCCAGCGACAGGCCGACCAGAAAACGGTTCTCCCGGAAAAAGCGGCACCACTCCTCGTCCAGCCGCATCCCGTTGGTCTGGATGGCGTACTGAACCGCCAATCCGGGTGGCGCCGTTCTCCTCACCTGGGAGACAAACTCCCGGTAAAAATCCAGTCCCGCCAGGGTGGGCTCTCCCCCCTGAAACAGAAAGGTGACAGAGCCCTCCGCCGCCCCTGCCGCCTTTTCGATCAGGGCGCAGCGCACCTCCTTTGGCATCATTCCGTAATTTGGAACGGCGCGGATATTGGCCTCGTCGGCGTAAAAGCAGTATGCGCAGCGCAGATTGCAGGCGCTGGAGGCCGGCTTTACCAGAATGCTCAGGGGCGGCATAGCGCTTCCCTCCTCATGTTCTCACATATGGTGATACGCGCCGCGGTCAGCGTCCGCGGCGCGTATGACTTATTTCCTTTCCCGGATGGGGCCTACCGTTTTCCCCAGGTAAATCTCTGGGGACAGGACATAGGAGTAACCCAGGTCGTCGCAGTCCCGGTTGCGGATCATCCGCATCAGCCGGGAAGCCACCTCCTGGCCGATCCGGTAGCCCTGGTGGACGGAGCAGGTGACCCCCTCCGCCTCCCAGTTGTCGTTGGAGTAGTCAAAGCACACCAGAGAGCAGTCCTCCGGCACCCGTCTGCCCTGCTTTTCCAGCACCTGCCGCACCAGCTGATAAATCATATAGTTGCAGCAGACCACCGCCGTATAGTGGGGCAGGCGCTTTAAAAAGCGGTCGATGGAGCGGGCAAAGCTGGGGTCGTGGGCCTCGTCAGAGACGCACCACTTCACATAGTCGTCCTGGTACTCCACGCCGCTCTCCTGGAGGGCGGCCGCCATCCCTTGAAATTTCTCAATGCTCTGGTAGTTGTCAGAGACAAACACCCCGGCGATGTTCCGGTGGCCCTCTTGAATCAGCAGGCCAATCAGCTCCTGGGCGCACCGCAGATCATTGACCACCACCCGGGGGCACTTCAGGTTTTTATAGTAATTATTATAGAAAATGACCGGGATTCGCCTCTGATAGATTTTCTGGTAGCAGTCCAGGTTGGGGTTGAGCAGGCTGGCCTTCACGCCGTCTACAATAAATCCCTGAAAGCCCTGATTCATAACCGTTTGGAGGCAGTGCCGCTCGTTAGAAAACTTGTTGTCCGTCAAAAAGGTGCGCAGGTCCACCTGGTCGGGGGGCAGAATGCTGCGGATGCCCGCCATCAGACTGGAGTTGGCGTTGCCGTCCTGCCCCTGGAGGATCAGCCCGATTTTCACCTTTCCGCCGCTGCCCCCCAGCTCCCAGGACATGGCCGCCGCCTTGTCAATATAGGTCCCGCTCCCCTTTACCCGGCGGAGCAGTCCCTCCTCCGCCAGCCGCTCCAGGGCCCGGCGCACCGTCTCCCGGCTGACAGCCAGCTTCCGACTCAGGGTGTTCTCCGAGGGGATCTTCGCGCTGCTGGAAAACTTGTTCTCCTCGATATAAGCCCGCACCCACAGGTAGACCATCTCTGACTTTCCGTCCAGCCTTTTCATGGCGCCTCCCTTAAAAACCGCAGCGGCTCAGTCTGTAATGACAGGCCGTGCGCCCTCCGCCCGCCAGATCCAGTCCAGCAGACGCTTCCGCAGCTCCTCCTTCACCTGTGTATAGGCAGGGCTGGCCACCACATTGTTCAGCTGATGGGGGTCCCGCTCCATGTCATAGAGGAAATCGTCCGCATAGCGGTCCGAGGCCGCCGCTGCCCCGCCGTTGACGCCGGGGGCGTAGACGGAGTAGGTATACCGGGCTGTGCGGATGCACCGGCCCACCCGGCTCTCGGAGATCTGCGCGAAGACCTCGTTGGGTCTATTATCGTCCTTTTTCTCCACCACGTCAAGCAGGTTTTCTCCGATCATGGCGTCTCCCACGTCCACGCCGGCCAGGGCCAGGATGGTCTTGGGCAGGCTGGCGGTGCTCACCAGCTCCTCCACCGCCACACCCCCCTTGAAGGGCCCGCCGGCAATCACCAGAGGCACATGGAGGGCCGCGTCGTGACAGGAGCGCTTGTAGTCGTCGTAGCCGTTGAGATGGGAGTCCCGGTTGCGGGTGAGGAAGTGGGAGCCGTGGTCAGACGCAAAGATAATGACCGTGTTCTCAAACAGCCCCTTCTCCTTCAGCCTGGCCACCAGCCTGCCCAGGTTCTCGTCCAGGCTGGCGCACTGGCCCAGGTAATCGGGATATTCCTCCGCAGCGTTGCCCCCCAGGACCTTCAGGTCCTCCGGGAGGACAAAATCCTTAAACCGCTCCTTAGAGCCCTCTGGCCCCTCGTAGTGCTTGTGGTCGTTCTGGTGGTGGGGCTCGATCTGGGAGATGGTCATAAAGAAGGGCCTCTTCCCGTCGTACTGGTCGAAGAACTCCAGGGCCAGGTCGTTGATGCAGTCGGCCCGGTAGCCCTTAAAGTCAATGCGCTGGTCGTTCTCGTCAAAGACAAAGCCGTCGTAGCCGTGGGAGGTGAACTCCAGCACATCGGCGGCGCGCCAGAAGCCGGTGTAGCCCCCCCGCAGCTCCCGGGGGATGGGGGTAACGGTGTGGTCGATGGCGGGGGGCTTCTCCAGCTCCCCGTCGCTGGCCAGGTGCCACTTGCCGATGTAGGCGGTTTCATAGCCCGCCTCCTCGATATAGCTGCCCAGGGTCTTCACCCCGGCGGGCAGCATGATGTTGTTGCGGAAGCAGCCTGTCTCGGTGGGCCACTTGCCCGTCTGGAACAGGGCCCGGCAGGGACCGCACACCGGCTGGGGGGAAAAGGCGTTGTCAAATTTCACGCCCTCCCGGGCCAGCGCGTCCAGGTTGGGCGTGATGTCCAGGGGCTGGCCGAAGCAGCCGCAGGTGTCCCAGCGCTGCTGGTCGGTAAAGTAGAAAATAATATTGCTGGGCATTTGTCAGTCCTCCTTCTGTGTGGCGGCGTTTCGCTCCTTGATTTTACCCCGGACAATGGCGCCCACCGCCGCCGCGATGAGGACCAGGAAGATGATACAATAGACGCTGCTGAAGAAGATGCTGGGACTGCCGTTGGAGATGAGCAGGGCCCGGCGGAAGTTGGTCTCGGTCATGCTGCCCAGCACCAGGCCCAGCAGGATCGGCACCGGAGGCAGCTCCAGCTTGCGCAGAACCCAGGCCAGGGCGCCGAAGATCAGGGCTACGCCAACGTCGAAATAGTTCTCATTGACGGAATAGGCCCCCGCAAAGCAGAAGATGACGATGATGGGGGTGAGAATCTCCTGGGGGATGGACACGACCTTGGCAAAGAGGGTGGTGAGGAACTTACCCTGGAGACACATGAAGATGTTGACCAGGATCAGCCCCAGCATGATGGCATACATGATATCTCCCTGGGTGGTGAACAGGCTGAGACCGGGATTCAGACCGTTGATCATCAGGGCGGAGAGCATGATGGCCACTGTGCCGTCGCCGGGGATGCCCAGGGTGAGCAGAGGAATCAGGGTCGCGCCGGTGACGGCGTTGTTGGCCGACTCTGCGGCGGCAATGCCCTCCACCGAACCGTGGCCGAACTCCTCCGGGTGCTTGGACATATTCTTTGCGGTGTTGTAGCTGAACCAGGAGGCCTCAGAGGCCCCGGTGCCGGGGATGATGCCCACCAGCACGCCGATGATGGAAGACAGCAGCACAGGCCGGGCCATGCGCTTATACTCCGTCTTGGTGATAACGCCGTCGTCCTTGATTTGGGTGGTGTCCAGGTTGAGCCGGTCCAGCCGCCGCTCCGCCTTGGCCATGATCTCCACCAGGGCGAACAGGCCGATGAGGCAGATGGCCAGGTCCAGACCCAGGTAGAGCCGGGAGATGCCGAAGGTAAAGCGGTCATAGCTGGTCATGGGGTCGGAGCCCACGCAGGAGATGAGCAGGCCCAGACAGGCGGAGATAAGACCCTTAATCATGCTCTTGCCCGATACGCCGGCGATGATGGTCAGGCCGAAGACGCAGACCATAAAGTATTCCGCTGTACCCAGCTGGGCGGCGATTTTCGCCACCTGGGGCCCCAGGAACAGCAGCATCAGGGCGGAGAACACCCCGCCGAAGGTGGAGGCGTACAGGGCGATTTTCAGCGCCGCCTTGGTGCGGCCCTGCTCCGACAGCGGGTGGCCGTCCAGCATGGTGGCCGCCGCGTGGGGGGTGCCGGGGGTGTTAATGAGGATGGCGGACACGCTGCCGCCGTAGCCGCCGGCGCAGTAGATGCCCAGCAGGAACATCATACCGGGGATGGCAGCCATGGAGTAGGTGACGGGCAGGAACAAAATGACGCACAGGATGACGCTCAACCCGGGGATGGCCGCGAAGACCGAGCCGATGAACACGCCGATGTTGATCCACAGGATATTCTCCAGCGTAAACAGCAGGCCGGTGGCCGGAATGATATGCTGTAACATAAGCCGCCCCCCTTAAAAGTCCACGCCCAGGGCGAAGCGGAAGGCGGCCCAGATGGCCACCGCCAGCACCAGGGTAATCACGTAGTAGGACTTCTTCTGGCACCGGAAGTAGAGCAGAAAGCCCAGGCAGCAGAAGACAGCCCCCACCACAAACAGGCCGGTGAGCCTGCTGAGCAGCCAGGTGACCACCAAAATGGCCAGAATCGCCAAGGCCTTCATCTCTACCTGAATATTGATGACCTTCCAGTTCAGTGGCTGCTTGGTGGCCAGCTTATACAGCTCCTTGCCCACCAGCATGGCGCAGCAGAGCATCATTACTGCCATCAGCAGCGTGGGGAAGGCCCGGCCGTTCACCACATCCTTTTCTGAAATCGCCACCTGGTCGGGCATCACCAGCAAAACGCCAAGGGCAAAGAGGAAAAATAACACGCCGGTCACCAAATCTATGGGAATCCGAATCTCTTTCTCGTGCAGCTTCCGGCCCCAGGAATCCATGCGGCCGTTGAACTGCTCCACCCATTTACTCATGGGAGGACCTCCTTTCCTGATGAAAAAGGGGAATGGGCGGGATTCCTCCCGATCCCATTCCCCGCATATCCGCTGTGGTACTTCAGATCAGCCGGCAACGATGTCCTTATACTCGTTGACGATGTTCTTTACGTTTTCAATATGGGCCTCCACGTCCTCCACGGACATGGTGTCCACCTCCAGCAGCATGGTGCTGTGCAGCCAGTCGGCAACCTCCTTGTCGGCCAGGATCTTGCCGTAGAGCTCCTTGAGCTCCTTCACCTTGGCCTCGTCGGTGCCGGCGCGGGCCATGACGAAGCAGCGGTTGCGGAAGTAGGGGTAGCCGTGCTGGCCCACGCCCTCTACGCCGGCAAAGGGGCCGTTGGCGATGTCGTTCTCGTCGAAGGCACAGACAACGGTCACGCCCTTCTGCTGGAAGGTCTCCAGAATCTGGGACTGGTGAGAGACGGCGAACTGGGTCTCGCCCCGGGCCACGGCCTGGGCGGCCTCAGCGGCGGACTGGTAGGGGGTGAGCTTCAGCTTGTCGCCAGCGCCCATGGAGCCGAACAGAGCGGCGGCCAGGAAGGCCTCGGAGCTGGTGGCGCCGTTGACGGCCACGCTGATCTCGCTGCCCTGCTCCACATAGGCCTTCAGGTCGGCGATGTTATTGATATTCAGCTTGGCGTCGGCGGACAGGACGAAGATAGAGGAGTACAGGTTCTCCACAAAGACGAAGTCCTCATAGCCGAACTGCATCTTGTCCGGGTCCAGGATGGAGGTGATGGACAGCAGGCCCTCGCCCACAAATACCAGCTCGGTGTCGTTGGCCTTGGTGTCGGCCACCCAGGTGTTCACGGTGGCGGCGTCGCCCTTGATGGCCTCGGCCACCAGGGTGATGGTGTCGGAGTAGCTGGTGGACTTGGTGGCGGCCTGCTGGCTCACCATGGCGGCCACGCCGGAGGGGGCCCAGGGGCAGGTCACCTTCCAGGTGGCGTTTTTCTTGCCGCCGCAAGAGGCTAGCAGCGCCACGCACATGGCTCCAACAAGGGCAAGGCTTAGAATTCTCTTTTTCATAACTGTACTCCTTTTCAAATTTATGTCAGATGCGGTAAGGTCGCTTTATCCGGCATCTGTGGTATCCTCAATCTAGCATAACCGCTCGGTTGATTCAACATCTTTTTTGCAAAAATACAGAAAGTTGTATGGTCGTTGGTTTTATCGTGGAAACTTGTCTGTATATTTTCTCAATTTCTTATGTTTTATACAAATCAGTCAAATGACACAGCGCGCCCAGAAGCAGTCTGCCCGCCGCCGGGAAGCACGCCTGCGCTTGACAGGCAAAAGTTGTTTTTTCAGCGTAAAATCAGTATTGTCAACGGAAATAAAAGGGCGTATAATACATGCTTAGAGATATAATAGTGACAATCGCCAATTTTAAAAGGACGTGATTGCTCTGGATGACACCAAAACGCGGATCATTTTCGCAACAATGAAGGCCGTGCGTCAACACGGCCTTGAGGGAGTACGCATCCAGAATGTCAGTGATCTGGCGGGGATTTCTCCCGGAGCCCTGTACCGCTATTTCGACAGCAAGGATCATCTGATCGAGGCGTGTTTTACCTATGTGGATAAGCAGGCGGCTGCAATTTTCGATCATCTGACCCTCAAGCCTGCCTCAATGCTTACCGACCCTATGGGGCGGTAAAAAGCCTTTGGCTGCCCTATTTCCGTTACTGGACCTCGCACCCTGACGAAACCGTCTTCTACCACCGCTTTCGAGACAGCGCTTTCTTCCCAAAATATGACAAAGCCCGGGATTTTACTTATTTTAACACCTTTATCAGAATGGTCCATCTGTTTAAAAAGGTCTTTCCGGCACTGGACAAAATCAACCAGGATCTCCTGTGGCTTCATGTCCTTACATCCACAGTCCTATACGCCAAATATGTGGTGGAGGGCATTCTGCCCAACAACCAGGAAACTGAGGACACGGTGTTTCAGCTTTTGACCACCGGTTTGAGCAGCGGCCACCCATCTCCACCGCGAGACAGATTTTCTCGCCCGCTACGGCGGGGAGGAGTTTGTGGCCCTCTCTCTGGGCGACCAGTCGACAAAAATCTTTGCCCATGTGAAAAAAATCCGGCAGGCCGTCGAGGACCTCCACATCCCCCACGACCCGTCCGTTTCTCAGTGGGTCACTGTCAGCATCGGCGGAGTCACCCTGATCCCTGAAGCGGACAGCCCCTACAGCGTCTACTTAAAAATTGCAGATACCATGCTCTATGACGCGAAGAAGCACGGCCGGAACAGGGTGGTCTGGGCCGATGAGCGGATGAAGCCCATGCTGGAAAAAGTGCAGTCCCTCTAAGGGCAGGGGCCGCGCAAAGCGGGAGGCAGCGCATGAAATTATTTCATTAACCTCTTCACCGTTCAGCGTCAGCGGCGCGGCCGCTCCTAACCCCCGCGCCGAAGCCGGAGGAAATCGCCCCGGCAGGGCAGCCGGCCCTGCATTTTCCGCAGCGGATACACTCCGGACTGTTGATGTTTCTTACCGCCTCCACCTCCATGGGGCAAATCCGCTCACACATCCCGCAGCCCACACATCTGTCCCGCTCCACGCTCATCTGGAAAAAGCTGAACCGGTTGAACAGGGCGTAAAACGCCCCAAGGGGACAGAGATACCGGCAGAACGGGCGGTGAATGACCATAGACGCCGCCAAAATCACAGCCAGCACCAGCACCTTCCAGCTGAATAGCCCGCCGGCCAGCTCTCTTAACGCCGGGTCCGCGATCATCAGGGGAATCCCGCCCTCCAAGGTCCCGGCAGGGCAGAGATATTTGCAGAAATACGGCATTCTCACCCCCGTCTCGGTCACGGCGAAGGCGGGCAGACCGATGACCAGCACCAGCAGCACCCCATATTTGAGATACCGGGCGGGGCGGTCTATCCTCTTCGGCACCTTGATTTTGGGGAGCGGAATCTTGTGCAGCAGGTCCTGTACCAGTCCAAAGGGACACAGCAGCCCGCATACCGCCCGCCCCAGCGCCACCCCAAAAAGCGTCAGCAGACCCAGCACATAAAACGGGAAGTGACCCTTCAGTCCGCCCAGCGCCGTCTGAAGCGCGCCTATGGGGCAGGCCCCCAGCGCGCCGGGGCAGGAGTAGCAGTTGAGAACGGGGACGCAGACCCCCTTTGTGCCGCCGGTGAAGATTTTCCCCTTTTGAAAGCCCAGCGCATATCCGTTCAGCAGAACGGCGGAGATCAGCTGCACCGTCCGCTGAACGGAGAGCGGCCCGCGGGGCCGTCTGCCCTTTATCCGATCCCGATGCATTCCAGACATATCTTCACCGCCTTCTGCATAACCTCGCCATACTCACCCCCGGCCAGGCCGGCGGCGATCATGACCAGCGCCGCCCCCAGCAGGCCGTATCTCACAAGCAGCGTGAACTTATGATTCAAGGCTGATTTCATCCTTTCCTCCTGCCGCCAGCACACGATTCACCGCCGCCAGATACGTTCCGGACAGGTCTCTCTGTCCGCCGATAATCACGTCGTCTGAGAGCACCCCCTCGCTGTCGGTCAGCACCGTGGTGGGGGTATACATCAGGCTGCTCGCCAGCGCCGCCAGGTCTCCGTCGCCGGAGATGATGGTGATCCCCGCAAACCCGGACTGCTCCATCACCTCTCTCACCGAGTCCTCATTGCCGGCGCCGTCCAGGCAGACGGTCACCAGCTGCACATTGTCCGGCAGGGCGGCGGAAAATTGGGCCAGGTCGGGCATCTCCACAATGCAGGGGCCGCAGCTCAGGGCCCAAAAGTTGAGGATTGTCACGTCCTTGGCGCTGATATCCTCCGGGGCAAAGCTGCCGCCGTCTAAGGTGCCAGCGGTGAAGGAAGCCAGCGCGGCGCCTCCCTCCCGCTCCCCCTGGGCGCTGCCCGCGGACTGCGCGCTGTCCTCGCCAGAGCCGGGAGCCGTTTTTTCTCCGCAGCCCGCCAGCAGACCCAGCCCCAGCGCGGCGGTTAAACAGATAGAGATCAGCTTTTTCATATCAGAACCCTCTTTCTCGTCGTTTGCAGCGCCTGTGCGGCTGCACAGCGCCTTATATGCTCCGGCTTGCTAAACATACCGTCTCTGTTCTCATATTATACGTCTTTTTTCATGATTGGCAATAGGGAAGTTTCCTGGGGCGTGTCCATTGGGAGATTTTATGCAGCTATTTGGATACGCCCGTTTTTACGGAATTGATCCCGCAGCACGCACAACCGCCCCAGGACAGACAGGATCACTCCCTCTGCCCTGGGGCGGCATTTATCCTTTGTCTGGGGATTTACTTCTTCTGCACGTACTTCAGGCAGTCCAGCATGACGGCCACCAGAATGATGATGCCGGAGATCACGAACTGCAGGTTGGCGTCGATGCCCAGGGTGGTAAGGGAATAGGTCAGGGCGGTGAAGATGAACACGCCTGTCACCACGCCGGAGATCTTGCCGATACCGCCGGTGAAGGATACGCCGCCCACAACGCAGGCCGCGATGGCGTCCATCTCCCAGCCCTGCCCATAGCTGGCGGAACCGGAGCCGGACATCCGGATACACTCCAGCCAGGAGCCAAAGCCATAGAGGATACCGGCCATGACAAAGGCACCTATGGTGACCCAGAACACCGAGATGCCGGAGACGGAGGCCGCCTCAGGGTTGCCGCCCACAGCGTACAGGTTCTTGCCGAAGGTGGTCTTGTTCCAGATGAACCACACGATGATAACCGCCGCTACAGCCCACAGGATGATGGTGGGGAATTTGGCGCCGCCGTCCGGGCCAAGCTTGGGGATAATCATTTTCTGGATATTGTCCTCAATACCGCCGAAAGACACGCCCTTGGTAGAATAGGTAGCCAGACCGAAAATCATCAGCATGGTGGACATGGTGGAAATAAAGGGATGCATCTTGAATTTGGCGGTAAAGAAGCCGGCGATGGTGCTGAAGATGGTGCACAGCACGATACACACGATCAGGGCCAGGAGCACCCGCGCGGCCACCGATATACCGGTAAAGTCGAAGATGTGCCCGAACACGCCGCCGGTGTTGATGCCCTTGTGCATTACGATGGTGGCGGCGGTGATGCCCATGCCCATCATACGGCCGATGGACAGGTCGGTGCCGGCCAGCATGATCAGGCCGGCCACACCCAGAGCCAGGAACATCCTGGGGGAGGCCTGCTGGAGGATGTTCAGGATGTTGTTCGTCGTCAGCAGGTGTACGTTCTTTGTGGTGGGGGCGAGGATACACATGGTGATGAAAACCACGGCGATGGCCAGATACAGGCCGTTGCGCAGCAGGAAGCTGCGCACGTTGAAGGTATACCTGTAGTTTTCCACCCGCTGGGCAAATGTCTCGGGGATGGTGAATTTGGACATGCGCAGCAGGTCGATAAGGTGGTACTGGTGGTCGAAGGCGGCGTGGCGGCGGTCCTTCACGTTCTGAAGGTCCTTGGCCAGCTGCATCTTGGCGTCGAACAGCCGATTCTTGTGGACGTATTTCTCGTCCTTGATCTCCTGGGCGTCGGACAGCTTGGCCATCGTCTCCTGGTGGGCCTTCTCCAGCTGGGCCACAGCGGCCTGATACTTCTCCTTGGCCAGCACCTTTTCCTCGGCGCAGCTGGCCAGCACCGGCTGGTAGTAGGTGTTGTAATTGGCCTTGAGATAGTTCTCCGCGTCGGCGATGAGCTTGGCGATTCCCTCTTTATTTTTGGTCTCTACCGTCTTCGCCAGCTCCAGCTCCTTCTGGAGCTGGGCCCGCTTGGCCTCCTTCTCCTGGGCTGTGTGGATACGGTCCCGCTTCAGGCTGTCCAGGGCGCTTTGGATCTCGATAACCCGGTCGGTGCCGTTCTTGCGCAGGGCGTTGATCTGTTCCTGAATGCCGCCCACATAATCGTCAATGGGCTTGCGGAGCTTGCTCTCCTGCTCCGCAGTCAGAATTTTTTCTGCCATACCTAGTTCCCCCCTCACAGATATTTTGCACTGAGCCGCAAAAGCTCCTCCTGATCGGTCTCCGCGGTGTTCACAATGCCCGAAAGATAGCCGTTGGACATCACGCCGATCCGGTTGGTAATGCCGAGAATCTCCGGCATCTCAGAGGAGACGACAATAATCGTCTTCCCCAGCTTTGCCATCTTGATAATCAGCTCGTAAATTTCGTACTTCGCGCCCACGTCAATCCCTCGGGTGGGCTCATCCATCATAAAGATCTGAGGCTCCCGCTCCAGCCACTTGCCGAAAATCACCTTTTGCTGATTGCCGCCGGACAGGCTGGTAATCATATCGTCCGGACCCATGCATTTGGTGCGCATGGTCTTGATCTCCTTGCTGGTGGCCTTCACCATCTTGGGGGTGGACAGGGCCAGGCCGGACTTATACTGCTCCAGATTGGCGATGGTGGTGTTAAAGGTCAGGTCGCATTTGAGGAACAGGCCGTTGGCCTTGCGCTCCTCGGTAATCATGGCAAAGCCGTGCTCAATGGCCTCCTTGGCGCTGTTGAAGTTCATCAGCCGGTTTTTAAAGTAGACCCGGCCCGACGCGCGGGTGCGCACGCCGAAAATAGTCTCCAGCAGCTCGGTGCGGCCGGCGCCCACCAGGCCGTACAGGCCGAAGATTTCCCCCTCCCGCACCTCGAAGGAGATGTCCTGAAGGTGGGGGGCAAACTTGGTGGACAGGTGCTGGATAGACAAAATGGGCTCTCCCGGGGTGTTGTCCACCGGCGGGAAGCGGCTCTCCAGAGAACGGCCCACCATGGCGGTAATCAGCTCGTTCATATTGGTGTCCTTGGCGGCCTTGGTCATCACCAGGTTGCCGTCCCGCAGCACCGAGATTTCGTCGCAGATTTCAAAAATCTCGTCCATTTTGTGGGAGATATAGATTAGCGAGATGCCCTGCGCCTTCAGCATCCGCATCATTTCAAAGAGCTTTTCCACCTCCTGAACGGTCAGCGAGGAGGTGGGCTCGTCCAAAACAATCACTTGAGAGTTATAGGAGATCGCCTTGGCAATTTCACACATCTGCCGCTGAGATACGGACATATTCCGCATGGGCTGGCTCAGGTTCACCGTCATCCCCAGCTTGCGGAACAGCTCAGCGGCCTTCTTCTTCATGCTCCCCTCATCCACAATTCCCGCGGAGTTGGTGGGGTAGCGGCCCAGAAACAGGTTGTCAACCACGCTCCGCTCCAGGCACTGGTTCAGCTCCTGGTGGACCATGGCGATTCCGTTTTCCAGGGCGTCCTTCGGGCCGGAAAAGCTGATCTCTTTCCCGTTTAAATAAATCTTTCCCTCGTCCTTTTGGTAAGTGCCAAACAGGCACTTCATCATGGTGGACTTACCGGCGCCGTTTTCGCCCATAAGCCCCATGACGGTTCCGCGCTTTAGATCCAGGTTGATATGGTCAAGCACCCGGTTTCGCCCGAAGGACTTGCTCATACCCCGGATCGACAGGACGACTTCGCCTTTTACATCAGCCATTCTCGTCTCTCCTGTTATGCAGATTAGCAGTTGCGGCAAAAGCGCCGGTTCTGCCGGGTTTTCCCTTCAAATATAGACCAGGGAGAGGAATTTCCGGCGGGCGGAGTGTTGTCTCCTCCCAACGGAGAATTTCCTCTCCCTGATAGTGAGTCATTCGCTTGTCAGCGTGCGGCTGGTTTCCCGGCTCCGCCCGACTGATTACTGGTTCAGTATAGCGGTGTAGGAGGCGGAGTTGTCGGTCTT